>DASTGV010000069.1:0-4924 GCA_035718765.1 Nocardioidaceae bacterium | reverse complement strand
GGGTGAGCTCATCTCCCGCTCGGAGCAGGACCTGCTCGACATCCGCAACTTCGGCGCCAAGTCCATCGACGAGGTCAAGGCGAAGCTGCACGAGATGGGTCTCTCGCTCAAGGACAGCGCGCCGGGCTTCGACCCGCAGGCCGCCCTCGCTGCGTACGACGACGACGACGACTCCTTCGTCGAGGACGAGCAGTACTGATCCGCACCACCCCGTAGCCACATCTACCCGGGTACCTGACACGGCCCGGGAGAAACGAGTAGAGGAATGCCTACCCCCAAGAAGGGCGCCCGCCTCGGCGGCAGCCCGGCGCACCAGCGGCTCATCGTCTCCAACCTGGCCACCAGCCTGTTCGAGCACGGCCGGATCACCACCACCGAGGCCAAGGCGCGCGTGCTGCGTCCGGTCGCGGAGAAGCTGATCACCAAGGCCAAGAAGGGCGACCTGCACAACCGTCGCCAGGTGCTCGCGACGATCCGTGACAAGGGCGTCGTGCACACCCTGTTCGAGGAGATCGCGCCGCGCTACGCGGAGCGTCCGGGCGGCTACACCCGGATCACCAAGATCGGTCCGCGCAAGGGCGACAACGCCCCGATGGCGGTCATCGAGCTGGTGACCGAGGAGTACACTCCGCAGGCCCGCACCACGAAGGCCGCGCCGGCCGCCCCGGCGCCGACCGCCGAGGAGGCTCCCGCGGCGAGCACCGAGGAGGCCCCCGAGGCCGCTCCGGGCGTCGAGGAGCCGGCCGAGGAGGCCGCCGTCGAGGACGCGCCCGCCGAGGAGACCGCCGACGAGACGGCCGCCGAGGGCAACGACACCGACGAGGCCACCAAGTCCGAGTGACCTGACCGCGTCGAGACGAGGCCCGTCACCCCGCAAGGGGTGGCGGGCCTCGTCGCGTTCGAGGGCCGGTCAGCGGGGCCAGGCCTGCTCGACCAGCCGGGTCGCCTCGGCGAGGGTGAGCCCGCGCCGCCGGGCCTGGTCGACGAAGCCCGCGGCCAGCGCCAGCGCGTCGCCGTCGGCCAGCGCCGCCGAGGAGACCACGGTGCCGCGCCGGCCGTTGGTGGTCACCACCCCGTCCGCCTCGAGCTCGCGGTAGGCGCGGGCGACGGTGTTCACCGCGACGCCGAGCTCCTCGGCGAGGGAGCGGACGGTCGGCAGCCGGGTGCCGGCGGCCAGCTCGCCGGCGGCCACCTGGGAGGCGACCTGGGTGCGCAGCTGCTCGTACGGCGGGGTGCCCGAGGTCGCGTCGATCCGGAAGGCCATGGGTGGATTGTGCACCGGGTGCGGGCCGTTGGGAGGATGGCGCCGTGCGCCTGCGACTCGACCTCGCCTACGACGGCACCGACTTCCACGGCTGGGCGACCCAGCCGGGGCTGCGGACCGTCCAGGGGCTGCTGGAGGCGGCGCTGGCCCAGGTGCTCCGCGTCGAGGCCGCGCCGGTGACGTGTGCCGGCCGCACCGACACCGGGGTGCACGCCCGCGGCCAGGTGGTGCACGTCGACGTCGCCCCGGACGTGCTCGCCGCCTCCGCGGGCCGCAGCACCGACCCGCCGACGGAGGCGCTGCTGCGCCGGCTCAACGGGGTGCTGCCCGCCGACGTGCGGGTGCGCGGGCTGCGGGAGGTGCCGGAGGCGTTCGACGCGCGGTTCTCGGCCGTGTGGCGGCGCTACGCCTACCGCATCGCCGACCACCCCGCCCTCGCCGACCCGCTGGTACGGCGCGCCGTGCTGGCCCGGCCCCGGCGGCTGGACCTCGACGCCATGAACGCGGCCGCGTCCGGGCTCACCGGAGAGCACGACTTCGCGGCGTTCTGCAAGAGGCGGGAGGGCGCCACGACCGTCCGGACCCTGCTCGACCTGTCCTGGGGCCGCGACGCGGAGGGGCTCGCGGTGGCCACCGTCCGCGCCGACGCGTTCTGCCACCACATGGTGCGCGCCCTCGTCGGCGCCTTGGTCGCCGTGGGCGAGGGCCGGCGGCCGCCATCGTGGGCCGCCGAGGTGCTGGCCGCCGGGGTGCGCGACGCCGCAGTGACGGTCGTGCCGGCGCACGGGCTCACGCTCGAGGAGGTCGGCTACCCCGACGACGCGGGGCTGGCCGCCCAGGCGACGGCGGCCCGGCGGGTGCGGGTGGCGCCGCATGGATGACCACTACTTCTCCGCCGACCCGGCGGTCGCGTTCAAGCGGCAGCCGGTGGTCGCCGACGTGTGGGGGCACCGGCTGGCGCTCACGTCCGGGTCCGGCGTGTTCGCGCAGGGTCGGCTCGACGTGGGCACGGCGGTGCTGTTCCGCGAGACCGAGCCGCCGCGCGCGGGCAGCTACCTGGACCTCGGCTGCGGCTACGGGGTGATCGGGCTGGCGCTGGCCCGGTCGGTGCCGGGGGCCAGGGTGCGCGCGGTCGACGTGAACGAGCGGGCCGTGCTGCTGGCGAACGAGAACGCCGCTGCGCTGGGCGTGGCCGACCGGTTCGCGGCGTGCACCCCGGACGCCGTACCGGCGGGGGAGGTCTACGAGGAGATCTGGTCCAACCCGCCGATCCGGATCGGCAAGGAGGCCCTGCACGCCCTGCTGCTGCGGTGGCTTCCCCGGCTGGCGCCCGGCGGGCGGGCGGTGCTGGTCGTCGGGAAGAACCTCGGGGCGGACTCGCTGCAGCGCTGGCTCGGCGAGCAGGGCTGGCCGACCGAGCGGCTGGCCAGCGCCAAGGGGTTCCGGGTCCTGGAGGTGCGGCGCGGCTGACCCGCCGGGTCACCCGAGCCGGTCGAGCAGGTCGACCGCGTGTACCGACCCGGGCGCGGCGCCCTCGCGGGCCAGCCGGGCCGCGGTCCGCTGCAGCAGCTCGTTGGCCGGGGTGGGCACGCCGTGCAGCCGGCCGAGCAGCACCACCTCGCCGTTGAGGTAGTCGGACTCGATGCTGCCCTGCCCCCGGCGCAGGCTCTGCCACGACGACCCGCCGCCCCGCGGTCGGCCGGCTCGCTCGGGACGTTGCAGGATGTCGCCGCGGCGGGCCCGGTCCTCCTCCGCGGACACCACGGCGTGGCCCGCGGCGGCCAGCGCCCGCTCGCCCTCGGCGCCGACCAGCGCGAGCAGCCGGTCGGCGTCCGGGTCGTCGTCGCCGCAGCACGCCTGGACCGCGTTGCCGAGGTTCGTGATCAGCTTGCGGCGCTTCCAGGCCGAGATGTCGGTGCGCGGCTCGGAGACGAAGCCGGCGGTCGCGAACGCGGCGGCCACCCGGCGCGTCGTGTCGGTGACGCCACCGGGGACGGCGCCGACGTCGAGGATCCCGGGCACCGGTGCGCAGTGCTGCTCGACGACGCCGGGTTCGAGGTGGCTCGCCGGCATCATCACGCAGACGCCCTGCACGTCCGCGAAGAACCGGAGCAGCGTGGGCTCGTTGGCCGCTCCGTTCTGCAGCGACACCGCGGGCGAGCCCGCCGGGAGCGCCGCGACGAGGTCCTCCACGGCCGCCTGCGTCTGGTGGCTCTTGACCGCGAGCAGCACGGTGGTGGGACGGGCGAGGTCGGCCTCGGCCGCGCTGCCCACGGCGGGTACGTCGACCGTTCGCTCGCCGTCCGGGGCCGCCACGGTCAGGCCGTGCGTCCGGATCGCCGCGAGGTGGGCGCCGCGGGCCACGAGCGTGACGTCGAGCCCCGCGTCGTACATCCGGGCACCGAGGACGCCGCCGACCGCTCCCGCGCCGTACACGAGCCAGTGCATGGGCGCCAGCCTGTCAGCACCCACCTCGTGTCAACCAAGGTTGACAGATCGCGGGTGTCAACCTAGGTTGACGGGCATGACCGAGACCGACCTCGCCACCGCGGCCGCCGACGCGGACCCGCGCACCGGGCTGCGGGCCGTGCGCGCGCTGCGCCGGCTCCTCGAGCACCTCGAGGACACCCAGGTGCGACGGGCGCGGGAGCTCGGCTGGTCCTGGCAGGAGATCGCCGACGTGCTCGGCGTGAGCCGGCAGGCCGTGCACAAGAAGCACGGCCGACGCTGAGGAGGAGAGCGATGTTCGAGAGGTTCACCAAGGCGGCCCGCGAGACGGTCGAGGGCGCCGTCACGATCGCCCGCGACGCCAGCGCCGGAGAGGTGCGGCCGGAGCACCTGCTGGCCGCGATGCTCGACCACGAGGACTGCCTGGCGGCCCGGGTGCTGGCCGGGCTGGGTGCCCCACCTGCGGAGGCCCGCCGAGTCCTCGACGGGCTGCGGATGCGCTACGTCGACGGCCTGGACGCCGACGACGCGGAGGCGTTGCAGGCGATCGGGATCGACCTCGACGAGGTGGTGCGACGGATCGACCGCAACCTCGGCACGCCACGCAGCCGGCGCCGGCCGCCGTTCAGCCGCGGGTCCAAGAAGGCGCTCCAGCTCGCGCTCCGCGAGGCGATCGCGCTGCGGCACAACTACATCGGCACCGAGCACCTGCTGCTGGGCCTGGCCCGCCAGGAGGACCGCGTCGTCGCCGACACGCTGGGGTCGTTCGGCATCGAGCGGGCCACCCTGCGCGCCAGGGTCGCCGACGCGGTCCGGCGGGCCGGATGAGCCGACCCGTCCTACGCGGGGGACCGCCGCCGCCCGTCGAGGCGCTCCGGGCCTTCGGTGTCCGCGACGAGCCGGTGCTGCTGGACGGCGGCCAGCGCCGCACCGGGCGGGCCGGCGACGTGGTGCTCAAGCCGGTCGACGAGCCGCAGGAGCACGCGTGGCGGTGCGAGACCTACGACGCCTGGCCGGCGCGGGACACGGTCCGGGTCCCGGAGCCGCTTCGGGCCGGGGACGGGACCTGGAGCGCCGACGGCTGGGCGGCGCACCGCTGGCTGCCGGGCCGCACGGTCCGCTGCGGCGACGACCCGGACACCTTCCGGCGGACCGTCGACGCCTTCCATGACGTGACCGCGGACCTGCCCCGGCCGGCGTTCCTGGGCCACC
>DASTGV010000068.1:0-7264 GCA_035718765.1 Nocardioidaceae bacterium | reverse complement strand
GCGCGCACCCCGACCACCACGACCACCGGCCCACCGAGACGGCAAGGACGAGCCACACGATGACAGTCACCGAGACCACCGGGGACACCGACCGGCGCGAGCGCGAGGACCTGCTCACGGTCACCGGCCTGGTCCGGCACTTCCCGATCCGCAAGGGGCTGATGCAGCGGCAGGTGGCCGCGGTGCAGGCCGTCGACGGCATCGACTTCACGGTCAAGCGCGGCGAGACCCTGTCCCTGGTCGGCGAGTCCGGGTGCGGCAAGAGCACCACGGGCCGGCTGATCACCCGCCTCGACGAGCCGACCGGCGGCAAGATCGTCTTCGAGGGCCGCGACATCACCCACCTGGGCGACGGCCAGATGCGCCCGCTCCGCCGGGACGTCCAGATCATCTTCCAGGACCCGTACTCCTCGCTGAACCCGCGGCACACGGTGGGCAAGATCGTCGGCGCGCCGTACCGGCTGCAGAAGGTCACCCCCGAGGGCGGCGTGAAGAAGGCCGTGCAGGCGGTGCTGGAGCTCGTGGGCCTCAACCCCGAGCACTACAACCGCTACCCGCACGAGTTCTCCGGCGGCCAGCGGCAGCGCATCGGCATCGCCCGGACGCTCGCGCTCAAGCCCAAGCTGATCGTGCTCGACGAGCCGGTCTCCGCGCTCGACGTGTCCATCCAGGCGCAGGTCGTGAACCTCCTCGAGGACCTGCAGGAGGAGCTCGACCTCACCTACGTGTTCATCGCCCACGACCTCTCGGTCGTGCGGCACGTCTCCGACCGGGTGGCGGTCATGTACCTCGGCAAGATCGTCGAGATCGCCGACCGGGAGGGCCTGTACGGCCGCCCGATGCACCCCTACACCACGGCGCTGATGTCCGCCGTCCCGGTGCCCGACACCAAGCGCCGCACCCAGCGCGACCGGATCCGGCTCCAGGGGGACGTGCCCAGCCCGATCAACCCGCCCCCCGCCTGCCGGTTCCACACCCGCTGCTGGAAGGCGCAGGACATCTGCAAGACCCAGGAGCCGCCGCTGCTGCAGCTGGCCCCCGGGCACGAGGTCGCCTGCCACTTCCCGGAGAACGCGCCGGACCAGAAGCCGGCCGGCACCGCGGCGGACGCCACCGTCTGACCGGAAGTCGACCCGCCGCAGCGGCCGTAGCGGTATCGCGACCTTGGTCGCGTGCAGCATCCTTGGACCCATGGTGCGCGACGACGACGAGGACGCCCCCTGGACCCGGCAGCTGGCTGTCGGGGTGGGCGTGCTGGTGGCGGTGGCGCTGGTCATCGGGGGAGTGATGAGCGTGGTCGCCCTCGGTGCCGCCAAGGTCACCGGCCTCGGCGAAAGCCACACCTCGGCGACGGCGCAGCCGAGCCTCTACATGCCCAGCGGCGAGCCGACCACGTCCCCCGAGACCTACCCGGTCCCGAAGGGCTCCGAGAAGCCGACGGCCTCCCCGAGCACGCGGACGCCCAGCGCGACCCCGACGAAGAAGACCCGGGCGATCAGCCTGCAGGCGTTCCCGCAGCAGGTCTCCCCCAACGGGCGGATCAACCTCACGGGCGTCTACCAGGGCGCCGAGGGGGCCCGGCTCCAGGTGCAGCGCTTCGAGAACGGCTGGGTCGACTTCCCGGTCAGCACCTCGGTGAGTGGCGGCGCGTTCACGACGTACATCTACACCGGCCGGTCCGGGCCGAACCGCTTCCGGGTCGTCGACAAGGAGGCCGACCGGACCTCCAACGCGGTCCGCGTCGTCGTCGGCTGACCGGTCCGCCGGGATCCGGCGGAAATTTCTCTCCGTCGCGGGAACAACCCGCGGGACCCGCTGCGTTGACGCATGTGACAAGAGTTGAGTTGATCCGGCTCAGGTTGTTTGACAAACTCGCGGCAGCGAGACAGCCTCGTCAGGACCCAGCAGACATTCGAACGAGAACATCCCCTCCGGCCGCGTGGCCGGGGCGCAACTGGAGGTACACACCATGGCTCGTGCGGTCGGTATCGACCTCGGTACGACGAACTCCGTCGTCGCCGTCCTGGAAGGTGGGGAGCCCACCGTCATCGCGAACGCCGAGGGTGCTCGCACCACCCCGTCGGTCGTCGCCTTCGCCAAGAACGGCGAGGTGCTCGTGGGTGAGGTCGCCAAGCGGCAGGCCGTCACCAACGTGGACCGGACCATCCGGTCCGTGAAGCGGCACATGGGCACCGACTGGAAGACCAAGATCGACGACAAGTCGTTCACGGCCCAGCAGATCTCCGCGTTCGTGCTGCAGAAGCTCAAGCGCGACGCCGAGTCCTACCTCGGTGAGACCGTCACCGACGCGGTGATCACCGTGCCGGCGTACTTCTCCGACGCCCAGCGCCAGGCCACCAAGGAGGCGGGCGAGATCGCCGGCCTCACCGTGAGCCGGATCGTCAACGAGCCGACCGCGGCCGCGCTGGCCTACGGCCTCGACAAGGAGTCCGACCAGACCATCCTGGTCTTCGACCTCGGTGGCGGCACCTTCGACGTCTCCCTGCTCGAGATCGGCGACGGCGTGGTCGAGGTCAAGGCGACCTCCGGCGACAACCACCTCGGTGGCGACGACTGGGACGCCCGCCTCGTCGAGTGGATGGTCAAGAAGTTCAAGGACAACAACGGGGTCGACCTCGGCAGCGACAAGATCGCCCGGCAGCGCCTCCAGGAGGCCGCCGAGAAGGCCAAGATCGAGCTGTCCTCGTCCTCCGAGACCACGATCCACCTGCCCTACATCACCCACTCGGAGTCCGGCCCGCTGCACTTCGAGGAGAAGATCAGCCGCGCCGAGTTCCAGCGGATGACCTCCGACCTGCTCGACCGCACCAAGTCGCCGTTCAAGCAGGTCATCAAGGACGCCGGCATCGACGTCTCGAAGATCGACCACGTCATCCTGGTCGGCGGCTCGACCCGGATGCCCGCCGTGGCCGAGGTGGTCAAGGACCTGACCGGCGGCAAGGAGCCCAACAAGGGCGTCAACCCGGACGAGGTCGTCGCCGTGGGCGCCGCGCTGCAGGCCGGCGTGCTCAAGGGCGAGGTCAAGGACGTGCTGCTGCTCGACGTCACCCCGCTGAGCCTGGGCATCGAGACCAAGGGCGGCGTGATGACCCGGCTGATCGAGCGCAACACCACGATCCCGACCAAGCGCTCCGAGGTGTTCACCACCGCGGACGACAACCAGCCCTCCGTGCAGATCCAGGTCTTCCAGGGCGAGCGCCAGATGGCCGCGCAGAACCAGCCGCTCGGCAACTTCGAGCTGACCGGCCTGCCCCCGGCCCCGCGGGGCGTCCCGCAGATCGAGGTCACCTTCGACATCGACGCCAACGGCATCGTGCACGTGTCCGCCAAGGACCGCGGCACCGGCCGTGAGCAGTCGATGACGATCACCGGTGGGTCGGCGCTGTCCAAGGACGAGATCGACAAGATGATCAAGGACGCCGAGCAGTACGCCGAGGAGGACCGTCGGCGCAAGGAGGCGGTCGAGACCCGCAACCAGGCCGACAGCGTCGCCTACAGCACCGAGAAGTTCCTCTCGGAGAACGGCGACAAGATCCCGGCCGAGGTGAAGACCGAGGTGGAGGCCGACCTCGAGGCGCTGAAGAAGGCGCTGGAGAACACCGACGAGAGCGCGTCCTCGGACATCTCCGCGGCGCTGGCCAAGCTCAACGAGTCCAGCCAGAAGATGGGTGCGGCGATGTACGCCGCCGGCCAGTCCGAGGCCTCGGCGGCCGGTGGCACCACCGGCACCGGCGACGCCGACGAGGACGTCGTGGACGCCGAGATCGTCGACGAGGACACCGAGGGTGAGAGCAAGTGACGGACCCGCACACCGAGCAGCACACCGGGCAGCACACCGGGCAGCCCACCGAGCCGCTCGCTGAGCAGCCCGTGGAGCAGCCCGCCGACGCCGGGATGCAGGACGTGCCGACCGAGGCCGGGAGCGGCGACGCTCCCGGCCCCGGGCCGGGCGGCCTGGCCGACGAGAGCCCGAACGACCTGGTCGCCGACCTCGCGGCCGCGCAGACCCGGGTCGCCGCGCTCACCGACGACCTGCAGCGGCTCCAGGCCGAGTACGTCAACTACAAGCGGCGTGTGGACCGTGACCGCGAGCTGGTGAAGCAGAACGCCACCTTCTCGGTCCTGTCCGCGATGCTGCCGGTGCTCGACGACCTCGACCGGGCCCGCGAGCACGGCGAGCTCGAGGGCGGCTTCAAGGCCGTCGCCGACTCGCTCGAGCGGATCGTGGCGGCGCACGGGCTGGTGAAGTTCGGGAAGCCGGGCGACGAGTTCGACCCGCGCTTCCACGAGGCGCTCATGCACGCGCACTCCAAGGACGTGACCACCACGACCTGCCGGGACGTCGTCTCGGCGGGCTACATGATCGGCGAGCGCGTCGTGCGTCCGGCCCGGGTGACCGTGGTGGATCCTGAGCCCGAGGCGCCGGCCGACGCCGACCAGCAGTAACCAGGCAACGAGTTCACCGACCCAGGAGAGGAAGGGGGTGCACGGATGACCAGTGCGGACTGGGCGAACAAGGACTTCTACAAGGTCCTCGGCGTGGCCAAGGACGCCTCGGCGGCCGACATCAAGAAGGCCTACCGCAAGCTCGCCCGTGAGAACCACCCCGACTCCCACCCGGGTGACAAGGCGGCCGAGGAGCGGTTCAAGTCCATCGCCGAGGCCTACGACGTCATCGGCGACGCGGAGAAGCGCAAGCAGTACGACGACCTGCGCGCAGGTGTCGGTGCGGGCTTCGGGCCGTTCACGACGGCCGGTGGCGGCGCCGGCGGGTTCGACTTCAACGACCTGTTCGGGGGTGGCACCGGCCGCACCGGTGGTGGTGGCGGGTTCGGGGACGTCTTCGGCGGCATGTTCGGCGGCGGCCGCACCCGGACCTCGGCCCAGCCGCGACGCGGCGCCGACATCGAGACCGAGGCCACCATCGGCTTCGCCGACTCGATCGAGGGCGTCACCGTCTCGCTGCGGCTGTCCTCCGACGCGCCGTGCCCGGACTGCTCCGGCACCGGCGCGAAGGCGGGCACGCTGCCCCGCGTCTGCCCCGACTGCGAGGGCGTCGGCATGCGGGCCGCGTCGGTCGGCGGCGCGTTCACGATGAACGAGACCTGCCCGACCTGCCGCGGCCGGGGCCTGATCGTCGACGACCCGTGCCCGACCTGCCACGGCTCCGGTCGCGGGATGTCCAACCGGACGATCTCGGCCCGCATCCCCGCCGGCGTCAAGGACGGCCAGCGGATCCGGCTGCGCGGCAAGGGCGCGAACGGCGAGCGGGGCGGCCCGCCCGGCGACCTCTACGTCACCGTCAAGGTGGCCCCGCACCCGCTGTTCGGCCGCAAGGGCGACAACATGACGCTCACCGTGCCGGTCAGCTTCGCCGAGGCCGCGCTCGGCGCCGACATCAAGGTGCCGACCCTGGGCGGTGCCCCGGTGACGCTCAAGATCCCGCCGGGCACCCCCAACGGGCGCTCGTTCCGGGTCCGGGGCCGCGGGGTGCAGCGCCAGGACGGGCACAAGGGCGACCTGCTCGTCACCGTCGAGGTGCACGTGCCGGCCCACCTCGACGAGAAGTCCCGGGCCGCCGTCGAGGCGCTGCGGGACGCGGCCGGGGCGTCCGACCTGCGCGCGAACCTGTTCGACGCCAGCACCCGGCCCGGGGGCTCGTCATGACCACCGGGCCGGGCAGCGCGCCGGGTCCCGACGTGCCGGTCTACGTCATCAGCGTGGCCGCCGAGCTGACCGGTCTGCACCCGCAGACCCTCCGCTCCTACGACCGGCTCGGGCTGGTCCGGCCCGGCCGCACCGGCGGCGGCGGGCGGCGCTACTCCTGGCGCGACATCGAGCTGCTCCGGGAGGTCGCGGAGCTGACCTCGACCGGCATCGGCCTCGAGGGCGTCCGCCGGATCCTCGAGCTCGAGCACCACGTCGACGCGCTCCAGCGCCGGGTCGTGGAGCTCGAGCAGGAGCTGGCCGCGGCGGAGTACACCCTGCGCCAGGCCCTCGACCGCACCACCACCAAGAACCTTCCCGCGGTGCGCACCACCGCGCTGAGCGGCCAGTCCGTCACGGTCTGGCGGCGCGGCCGCGGCTAGCACCGCAGCACCCTTCCCCGCCTCGACTCGTCTGCGGTCCACCGGCGGGAGAACCCAGCACGACCGCAGACCACACGGGAGCAGCACATGGACGCATCGAAGTTCACCACTCGCAGCCAGGAAGCGATCAACACCGCGATCTCCGCCTCGGCGTCGGCCGGGCACGCCCAGGTCGAGGCAACGCACCTGCTCGCCGCGCTGCTCGCGCAGCCGGAGGGCATCGTGCAGCCGCTGCTGCAGGCCGCCGGCGTGCAGCCGTCGACCGTGGAGGCCGGCGTCCGCGCCGAGCTCGGCCGGCTGCCCGCCGCCAGCGGCTCGACGGTCGGCGCCCCGTCGTACGCCCGGGCCGCGCTGCAGGTGCTCAGCACCGCCGCCGACATCGCCGCCGAGATGAAGGACGACTTCATCTCCACCGAGCACCTGCTGATCGCCCTCGCCACCGTCGACTCGCCCGCCCGCACCGTGCTCACCCAGGCCGGCGTGAGCGCCGACGCGCTGCGCGGCGCGCTGACCAGCGTGCGCGGCTCCGGCCGGGTGACCAGCCAGGACCCGGAGTCGACGTACCAGGCGCTGGAGAAGTACGCCGTCGACCTGACCGCCGCGGCCCAGGAGGGCAAGCTCGACCCGGTGATCGGCCGGGACGCGGAGATCCGGCGCGTGATCCAGGTGCTCTCGCGCCGCACCAAGAACAACCCGGTGCTGATCGGCGAGCCCGGCGTCGGCAAGACCGCCGTGGTCGAGGGCCTCGCGCAGCGCGTCGTCGACGGCGACGTGCCGGACTCCCTCAAGGACCGCAAGGTGCTCTCCCTCGACCTGGCGGCGATGGTCGCGGGCGCGAAGTACCGCGGTGAGTTCGAGGAGCGGCTCAAGGCCGTGCTGCAGGAGATCAAGGACTCCGCCGGCCAGATCATCACCTTCATCGACGAGCTGCACACGGTCGTCGGCGCCGGCGCGGGCGGTGACTCCGCGATGGACGCCGGCAACATGCTCAAGCCGATGCTGGCCCGCGGCGAGCTGCGGATGATCGGCGCGACCACCCTGGACGAGTACCGCGAGCGGATCGAGAAGGACCCGGCCCTCGAGCGCCGCTTCCAGCAGGTCTTCGTCGGCGAGCCCAGCGTCGAGGACACCGTCCAGATCCTCCGCGGCATCCA
>DASTGV010000067.1:0-11566 GCA_035718765.1 Nocardioidaceae bacterium | reverse complement strand
GAGAAGACGACCGGCTCGCTGCTGATGACCAGGACCTCGCTGCACCGGGCGGTGAACCGGGCGCTGAAGGACGAGCGGCTCCGCGAGGTCGCGCTGCTGCAGACCCGGCTCGACGGGCACGACCCGCGCAACGTGCCGTCCTGGATGGGGCTGTGGCCCTACGTCGAGCAGAACTTCGGCGTGTGGACGGTCCCCGGCGGGATGGGCCGGCTGGCCGAGGCGATGACCAAGCGGCTCGGTGAGCGCGGGGTGCAGGTGCTGCTCGGCACCACGGCCCGTGACCTCCGGGTCGAGGGCGGCCGGGTGGTCGCCGTCGAGACCGACCAGGGGCCGCTCGACGCCGACGTGGTGGTGGTCGCGGTCGACCCCCGGGTGCTGCCCGCGCTGGCCCCGCACGTGGCCCGGACGATGCCGGCGATCCCGCCGGTGGTCAGCCACCTCGGTCTCGTCGGCGACGTGCCGGACCTGCCGCACGAGGTGGTGCTGCACGGCGACCCGCTGCTCGTCGTGCGCACGAACGGCACCGCGCCCGAGGGCGGCGCCGCCTGGACGGTCCTGGCCCGCGGCCGGCTCGCCGAGGACGTGCTGCTGGCGCTGGCGCGTCGCGGGATCGACGTACGCGGACAGCTGGAGGTGCGGGTGGACCGCTCCCCGCGGGACCAGGTGGAGGAGCTGGCCGGCTCGGCGTACGGCGTGCTGTGGCAGGGCCGCTCGACGATCACCCGCAAGGCCGCGGCCACGCCCTACGCCGGGGTGTACGCCGCGGGCGCGCATGCGGCGGCGGGGGCGGGCCTGCCGTTCGTGGGGCTGTCCGCGGCCGTGGCCGCCGAGCGGGTCGGACCCGCCTAGCAGTACCTAGCCGACGGTGGAGCGCAGACCGGCGTAGATCTCGCGGGTGGCCTTGGACCGGTTGAGCGTGTAGAAGTGCAGGCCCGGCGCGCCGCCGGCGAGCAGCTCGTCGCAGATCTCGGTGGCGACCGCGATGCCCTCGGCGCGGACCGCGGCCGGGTCGCCGTCGAACCGGGCGACCCGGTCGACGACCTCCTGCGGCAGGGCGGCGCCGGACAGCTCGGCCATCCGGGTGATCTGGGCGAGGTTCGTGATCGGCATGATGCCCGGGATGATCGGGATGTCGACGCCGAGCGCGGCGACCCGGTCGACGAGCGCGAAGTAGTCCGACGGCCGGAAGAAGAGCTGGGTGATCGCGAACTCGGCCCCCGCCCGGGCCTTGGCGGCGAGGTACCGCGCGTCGGAGTCGGCGGACTCGGCCGCCGGGTGGACCTCGGGGAACGCCGCGACGCCGACGCAGAAGTCGCCGAGCTCCTTGGTCAGCTCGACCAGCTCGACGGCGTTGTTGAGGCCCTCGGGGTGCGGGACGAACTCGGCCGTCGGCCCCTCCGGCGGGTCCCCGCGCAGCGCCAGCACGTTGCGGACCCCGGCGTTGGCGTAGGCCCCGATCACCGACCGGAGCTCGTCGCGGCTGTGCCCCACGCAGGTCAGGTGCGCCATCGGCGTGAGCGTGGTGTGCGTCGCGATGCCCTCGGTGATGTTAACGGTCCGGTCGCGGGTGCTGCCGCCGGCGCCGTACGTCACCGAGACGAACGTGGGCTGCAGCGGCTCGAGCTCGCGCAGCGTGGTCCACAGCTGCCGCTCCCCCGCCTCGTCCTTGGGCGGGAAGAACTCGAACGAGATCGACCGCTCGCCGGCGGCGATCAGGTCACCGACGCGGGGTGCGCCGCCGGCCGGGTCCGAGGAGGGGGCTCCGAGCGTCATACGCAACAGCATAGGTGCGCGCGGCCCCGTCCCGCGGTGCCCGTCCACGCTCCGCGCGCCGCCGACCGTAGGCTCGGGTGCGTGACTGCCGCCTGGGACGCCGACGCCTTCCGCCACGACGTGCAGCGGGTGCTGGACCGGTTCGTCGACGAGCAGGGCGACCGGCTCGCGCCGCTCGGCGACGACGCGGCCCGGCTGGTCGACGCGGCCCGCACGTCGCTGGCCGGCGGCAAGCGGTTCCGGGCCGCGTTCTGCGTCTGGGGCTTCCGCGCCGTCGAGGCCGAGCCGGCGGACCCGGCCGCGCTGGTGCGGGCCGCGGCGGCGCTCGAGGTGCTGCACGCGAGCGCGCTGGTGCACGACGACTACATGGACGCCTCGGACACCCGGCGCGGGCGTCCGGCCACGCACAAGGAGTTCGAGGCGCTGCACCGCGAGCGCGGCTGGGCCGGCGACCCGGAGCAGTACGGCGCGGCCGCGGCGATCCTGCTCGGCGACCTGCTGCTGTCCTGGGCCGACGAGCTGCTCCGGCTCTGCGGGCTGTCGCCGGCCGTGGTCAGCGACGCGCTCGGCTACTTCGACACCACCCGCAGCGAGGTGATCGCCGGCCAGTTCCTCGACGTCTCGGTGCAGGCGCGCGGCGCCTCCGACGTCGAGCAGGCGATGCGGGTGCTGCGCTACAAGTCCGCGAAGTACTCCATCGAGCGGCCGCTGCACGTCGGCGCCGCGCTCGCCGGCGGGTCGGCCGAGGTGCTCGACGCGCTGTCGCGGTTCGGCCTGCCGCTCGGTGAGGCGTTCCAGCTGCGCGACGACCTGCTCGGGGTCTACGGCGACCCGTCGCAGACCGGGAAGCCGGCCGGAGACGACCTCACCGAGGGCAAGCGGACCGTGCTGGTCGCGCTGGCGCTCGAGCACGCCGACCCGGAGGAGGCGAAGCGGCTCGACGCGGCCCTGGGGCGTGCGCTCTCGCCCGACGAGGTGGCCGACCTCCGGCGGATCATCGACACCTCCGGCGCGCACGCCGAGGTGGAGCGGCGGATCGACGTACTCACCCGCGAGTCGCTCGCCGCCCTGGACCGGGCCCCGGTCACCGAGCCGGCCCGCGCCGTGCTGCGCGAGCTCGCGGCCGCCGCCACCCAGCGCGCCCTCTGAGCCGAGTTGTCAGCCCGTCGATCGGCTGTGACCGATCGAGGCACTGACAGCTCGGCGGACGAGAGCGGCTAGTGCTTGGCCGGGAGCTCCGGTACGTCGATCGGGGGCCCGTCACCGCGGAGCAGGGCCGCGAACTTGCAGCCACGGTCGGCGTTCGCGCGGCCGCCCAGGACGCTGAGCGCGACCTTGAACGCCTGCTCGTCGTGCCGGGCCAGCGGGCTCCAGCCGTCCCAGAGCAGGATCACGCCCTCGTGGTCGTGGGTGTCCACGTCACCGAGGCAGTCCGAGAGGGCGTCGAAGCTCGCACCCTTCTCGTCCTCGGCGTCGAACGCGTGCGCCGCGGCCTTGAGGAACGACTCCTTGTCCTCGATGGTCCAGCCGTCGAGGTACACGAACTCCCAGCCGGCGTGCTCGACGGCGTGCTGGACGTCGGGTACGTGTGCGGCACTGTGCCACTGGTAGAGGTCGGGGCGGTTGTGCCCGGCCAGGAGTGCTGCGAGTCCGCTCATCTGCCATCCCTGGGGATCGAGGTCTCGACCAGGGGCGGCGCAGCGGTGAAGGACTCACCGGTGACCACCCGCTAGCCCTTCACCCCTCCGAGGCTAGCCCCGGTGTGACGAGAGCAACAGGGGGCATTCCCCAGCCGGCACCGCTCAGAACGCCATCGCCTGGGCCCGGCGCTTGACCTCCGCGCCGCGGTTCTCGCGCAGCGCGTCGATCGGCCGGCCGGGCAGGGTGTCGTCGGCCGTGAACAGCCAGGTGAGGGCCCACCGGTCGTCGTACCCGCCGTCGTGCAGCACGGTCAGCACACCCGGGACGCCCTTGACCACGACACCGTCCTGGAGCAGCGCGGCCGGGACCTGCTGGCCGGCGCCGGGGGCGGGCACGACCGCGGCCAGCTGGTGCTCGCGGATGAGCTGGCGGACCTTGCTCACGCTGACGCCGAGCCGGTCGGCGGCCTGGGCCCAGTCGAGCCACTCCTCCACGAGGTCGGCGAGGTCGGTCCCGGTAGCTGTTGTCGTCTCCTCCACGGCCCCACTGTCCCACGGGCCCGTAGCATGAGGAGAACTTCCCCAGCACGACACGGAGCACCTCGATGGCACGCAGGCTGGCCGCCCTGGCGGCGGGCGCCCTGGCGCTGCTCGCGGCTGTGACCGCCGGCACAGAGGGTGCGCCGGCGCCCGTCCGGCCGGCCGCCGTCGCCTACCACCCGGAGCCCCAGCGGCACACCGTCTCGGTCACCCCCCTCGTCGGCGCGCACGACCGGCCCAACGTGCTGGTGATCATGACCGACGACGCCCGCAACGACGACCTGCGGTTCATGCCGCACGTGCGGCACCTGATCGGCGACCAGGGCGTGCGGTTCACCAACACGTTCTCCCCCCAGCCGCTGTGCTGCCCGGCCCGTGCGTCGTTCGTGACGGGGCAGTACTCCCACAACCACCACGTCTGGTCGCAGGCCCCGCCGTACGGCTTCCAGGCCCTGCACGACGCCTCGACGCTGCCGGTCTGGCTCAACGACGCCGGCTACGACACGTCGTTCCTCGGCAAGTACCTCAACGGGTACGGCGTGCAGAGGCTGCGCACCGGCGGCCCGTCGCTGCGGTACGTGCCGCCGGGATGGACGGACTGGCGCGGGTCGGTCGACGGCGGCATCGCCGCCGGGTCCGCGCTCGACGGCGGCACCTACCGCTACTTCGACACGACCCTCAACGACAACGGCCGGCTGGTGCCGAACCACGGCGTCTACCAGACCACCCTGCTCGGGAAGCTGACCCGGGACGCGCTGCGCCAGCAGGTCGCCTCGCCGCGGCCGTTCTTCTCCTGGGTCTCCTACGTCGCCCCGCACCACGGCGCCCCGAAGGAGGCCGACGACCCCGCCCCCGTACGGCGCGCCGACGGCACCGTCCAGGTGTTCCGCAACCCCGCCCGCCCCCGCCGGGTGTGGGGCCGCTTCGACTCCGTCATCAAGCACGCCCCCGGCTACCGGGGCGAGGGCGACGTGCAGGACAAGCCGTTCTTCATCCGCGACCTGCCGGCGCTGACACCGGCCGAGCAGCAGGGCGTGCTCGAGGACGCGCGGCAGCGCGCCGAGGCGCTGTCGCTGGTCGACCGTCAGGTGGCGCTGACGATGCGGACCCTGCGGCAGACCGGTCAGCTGCGCAACACCTACGTGGTGTTCACCTCCGACAACGGCTACTTCCTCGGCGAGCACCGGATGCGGCAGGGGAAGATCCTCCCCTACGAGCCGTCGCTGCGGGTGCCGCTTCTGATCCGCGGTCCCGGCATCCCCCGGGGACAGGTGCGCACCGACCCGTTCACCATGATCGACTTCGCCCCGACGATCCTCGACGCGGCCGGCGTGCAGGTGCCGTCGAGCGTCGACGGCGCGAGCCTGCTGGGCGTGGCCAGGCACGGGGACCGGGGTTGGGACCGCGGCATCCTCACCGAGACGGGGCCCCGGCTGGTCAGCCAGGACGCCGAGGAGAGCGACAACTTCCTGCAGAACTCCTCCGGCCCGTCCCCGCTGCGGTTCTCCCAGGGCGTGCGCACCGGCGACTACCTCTACGTCGAGCACGCCAGCCGGGAGCGCGAGCTCTACGACCTGCGGAACGACCCGCGGGAGGTGACCAACCTGGTGGACCGGCCGGGGATGCGGCGCGTCGTACGCCTGCTGGCACACGAGCTCGACCTGCTCCGCAACTGCAAGGGCGCGCAGTGCCGCCGGCCGCTCCCCCCGGCGCTGCGGACCACCGCGCCGGCCGCGCCGCTGCCCGACGGCCGTCCCGACTGACCTCGCGTCCCGGGCAGTCTCGGCTGCTCTCCGGCGCGGCCGCTGGCCTCTCCCCCGGTCGAGTGTCTAGACCGAACTGACCCATCCGCACCTTGACCCACGCGCGTCCCATGGGTCACAGTCGTTGCTTCCGTCGCAGCCAGGACCGCGGCGGAAGCGGAGGGTCGAGCCGACCGCAGCGGGGCCACCCGGGGTCCCGGGTGCCTGCACGGGGGCGGCTCTTCGCCGACGAAGGGACCCCGCTGGTGACTGTCTCCACCGCGCGACGACGCAGCGCCCGGCGCTGGCTGCGCCGGGTTGCGACCACCGTGACCGCGACGACGGCCGGCAGCGTGCTGCTGCTCGGCTCCCCGGTCCCCACCGAGCCGCTGACCGGAGCCACCGACCGCGGCGAGACCGGGGCGGGCCTGGTGCTGACCTCGGCCGACGGTCGGCCGTGGCCGGGGCACCCGGGCCGCCGCATCGTCCGGCACACCGTGCGACCGGGTGACACCGCGACCGGGCTCGCCGTCCGGTACCACGCGTGGACCCGGGAGCTGCGGGCGATCAACCACCTCGGCCGGCACGGCCGGCTCTACGTCGGCGAGCGGATCCGGATCCCGGTGGTCGTGGCCGCCCTGCGCGCGCACCGGCACCGGCACCACGCCGCGAAGCCCCGCACGAGCAGGCACCACACCGTGAAGCACCACACGAAGAAGCACCACACGAGGACGCACGTCACCAGGAGGCCGGTGCACCGCGCCGCGCACCCGCATCCCTGGCGGCTGGCCGACGTCAGCCGGGCCAAGGTCCGCCGCGTCGTCGTCAAGATCGCCCGCCTGCACGGCGTGGACCCGCACCTCGCGCTGGCCGTCGCCTGGCAGGAGTCCGGCTGGCAGCAGCGCCGGATCTCCTCGGCGGGCGCCATCGGCGCGATGCAGGTCCTGCCCGGTACTGCGAGGTGGATGTCGACGTACGTCGGCCACGAGCTGAACCCGTACGGCCTCTACGACAACGTCACGGCCGGTGTGGTGCTGCTGAAGATCCTGCGCGGCCAGACGAGTGGTCGCAAGGCGGTCGCGTCGTACTACCAGGGGCTGGGATCGGTCCAGGACCACGGGCTGTACCGCTCCACGAAGGGCTACGTCCGCAACGTCGTGTACCTGCGGAAGCGGATGGAACGGGGCTGGAACCCCGTCTGAGCCGGGCCCGCAGCCGCCCCGACCGGGTGAGTCCCGCCACGCCGACCGCCGACCGCGGGCGGGCGGCGCCGCGCCGCGCACCTAGAATCAGGGGGCATCGTGCCAGGAGCTTCCCCATGCCTGGCCGCACACGGAGGACGACCGGCGTGGACAGGACTGTCGCGGACCCGATGATCGGGCGCGTGCTCGATGGTCGCTACCGCGTCGGCCCACGCGTCGCCCGGGGCGGCATGGCCACCGTCTACGAGGCCACCGACCTGCGGCTGGACCGCACCTGCGCGCTGAAGATCATGCACGCCGGGCTCGGGGACGACGAGGACTTCGCGGCCCGCTTCGTGCGCGAGGCCCGCTCGGCCGCCCGCCTGTCGCACCCCAACGTCGTGGGGGTCTTCGACCAGGGCGACGACGACGGCACGGTGTTCCTGGCCATGGAGTACATCCCCGGGCACACCCTGCGCGACCTGATCCGCAAGGAGGCCCCGATGTCGCCGGCCCGGGCGCTGGCGGTCATCGACCCGGTGCTGTCCGCGCTGGCCGCCGCCCACCAGGCCGGGATGATCCATCGCGACGTGAAGCCCGAGAACGTCCTGCTCGCCGACGACGGCCGGGTGAAGGTCGCCGACTTCGGGCTGGCCCGGGCGATCAGCGCCGAGACCCAGCACACCGCGACCGGCGGCGTGCTGATCGGCACCGTGTCCTACCTCTCCCCCGAGCTGGTCGTCGACGGCAAGGCCGACGCGCGCTCGGACGTGTACGCCGCGGGCGTGGTGCTCTACGAGATGCTCACCGGCCGCAAGCCGCACGAGGGCGAGTCGCCGATCCAGGTCGCCTACAAGCACGTGCACGAGGACGTGCCGCCGCCGTCGCGGGAGATCCGCGGCATCCCGGCGTACGTCGACGCGCTGGTCGCCCGTGCCACCGCCCGGGACCGCGAGCTGCGTCCGGCCGACGCGCGGGTGCTGCTGCACCAGGTGCGCCGGGTGCGGGCCGCCCTCGACGAGGGGCTGTCGGACGACCCGGAGCTGACCGCGGACCTGACCCCGACGCTGCCGGTGCAGCGCGGGGCCGACGACGACTACATCGACTACGTGCGCGAGGACGTGCCGACGATCCTGACGCCGGCGCAGGCCGCGCACGCCGGCCGCACCGACGACACGAGCATCTTCGGACAGCGCCCGCCGGCCGGCCCGCCGCGGACGCGTCCGGCGGCACCCCGTCCGGTCCCGCCGCCGCGCCGGTCCCGCCGCGGCCCGCTGCTGCTGGCCGTGAGCGCCGGGGTCGGCGGCTGGTGGTTCGGCGCCGGCCGCTACGTGAACACCCCCGGGGTCATCGACATGACCGCCGCCCAGGCCCGGGCCAAGGTGCAGGCGGCCGGGCTGAGCTTCCGCGTCGGTGGGAGCACCTGGTCCGAGACGGTCAGGCCCGGCTCCGTGGTGAGCACGGACCCCCGGGGCGGCGAGAACGTCGTCCGCGACGGGACGGTGACCGCGGTGCTGTCCCGCGGCCCCGAGCGGCACGAGGTGCCGGCCCTGCGCGGCAGCAGCCTCGACGCGGCGCAGGCCGCGCTCCAGCAGGCGGGGCTGACGTTCGGTCACGCGACCTACCGGTACTCCGAGAAGGTCGCCAAGGGCGTCGTGCTCTCCTCCGACCCGAAGCCGACCACCGAGCAGAAGCGCGGCGCGGCGGTCGACCTGGTGGTCAGCAAGGGCCCCAAGCCGATCGACGTACCCGACCTCACCGGCAAGGACGCGGACACCGCGACCCGGCAGCTCCGCAAGCTCGGCCTGCAGGTGGACCGCGGCCAGGAGGAGAACAGCGACACCGTCGCCAAGGGCGACGTGATCTCCCAGGAGCCGCACACCGGCACGCTGTTCAAGGGCGACAAGGTGAAGCTGGTCGTCTCCAAGGGCCCGGTCCTGGTCGCGGTCCCCAAGGTCGAGGGCATGGGCACCGCGGCCGCCACCCAGGCCCTCCAGGCCCAGGGCTTCGAGGTGAAGACCGAGAAGACGCAGTACTACGTCGGCCTCGAGTACGTCGTGAACCAGACGCCCGACGCCGGCAAGAAGGCACCCCAGGGCAGCACGGTCACGATCTACATCGTCTGACCTGCTCCGAGCAGCGGGTCAGCGGCAGCTCTGCACGCCCGCGTCGACGGTCTTCCCGTCGACGTTCTGGAACCGCCACCCGAACTTCCCCGTGCCGAGCTTCAGCTCGAGGATCCCTGCGCGGTCGTTGTAGAACAGCACCGACCCCTCGTCCGGGTTGCCCTCGTCGTAGAGGCTCTTGCCGCCGGTGCCGACCACGAACGACACCATCCCGCTCGCCGTGACGTGGCCGTCGTTGTCCATCGCCTGGAACCGTTCGTAGTCGTGGTCGTGGCCGGCCAGGGCCAGGTCGGCGTGGTGCCGGAGGGCCACCTCCCACAGCGGCTTCACCTCGGTCTGGTCCCCGTGCTCGGAGCTGGAGGAGTAGCGGGGATGGTGCATCGCTATCGCGCTGCACTGCCGGGGGTGCGCGGCCATGTCCTTCTCGAGCCAGGCCGCCTCGGCGCCGCAGTCGATGTCCGAGCAGTTGCTGTCGAGCGCGTAGTACCGCCAGCTTCCGATGTCGAAGGCGTAGTAGTTCCGCCCTCCCGTCTGGGCCCGGAAGTACTGGAGGTACCCGGCCGCGCCGTTCTCGTGGTAGTCGTGGTTGCCCGGCACCGGGCGGCTGATCGGCGCGAGCTTCCCCCAGGTCTTGGCGTAGGCCGACTGGAAGTCCGCCAGCGCGCCGTCGTCGTACTGCAGGTCGCCGAGCGGCAGGACGTAGCGCGGGCGGAACTCCTCGGCCAGCTTCGCCGTGTCGGCGTCGCGGCAGGTGGTGGCCGTGACGTCCTCGCCGGGCGAGCAGACGATGTCGCCGGCGGCCGCCACCCGGACCCCACCCATCGCGTCGAAAGTCGACGCGGCCGCCGACCCGGGACTGGAGCCGGAGACCCCGCCCGAGCCGGCCCCGAACGGCGAGGAGCCGGACCCCGCGGGCCCTCCCCCCTGGCTGCAGGCCGTCGCCAGCAGCAGCGCGGCCGTGGCCACGAGGAAGCGGGCACTACCGCGCGAGGACCACCGGCTCATGCCGCCCATCCTCCCCCTGCGGGCTACGGCGCGCAGGAGATCCGCACGCACTGGCGCGGGTCACCGTTCCCGGAGGCCCGGTTGCCGCCGCCGTCGATCGCGGTGCCGGCGATGGGCTGGATGCCGAGGTCGGTGTTGGAGTTCGCGACGTTGCTGCGGATGGTCACGTTGCTCGCGTTGCGGCCGACGCCGATCCCGTCGTCATGGTTGCTCGTCGACGTGTTGTTCTGGACCAGGGCGGTCGCGCTGTCGATGTCGAAGCCGTCGTGGACGCTGCCCGCCACGTTGTTGCCGTCGATGGTGGCCCCGGCCCCGTTCACGTCGATGCCGTCGTCGTTGCTGTGCCGGACCGAGTTGGCCACCACGGTGACACCGGCCCCTCGGGCGTCGACGCCGTCCGCCCAGGCGGCGTGCGAGCGGGTCCCGCTCCAGCTGATCCGGTTGCCCTGGATGAGGACCCGCGGGCTGGTCTCGTTCACGAAGATGCCCTCGTCGAAGCTGCCGCTGACCACGTTGCTCTGGATCTTGTTGTCGCCGGCGTGGACCACCCAGATCCCGCGCCCGAACTGCCGGATGACGCCGAACTTGACGGTCACCCCGTGGAAGTTGTGGATGCGGACGCCCGCGGTCCCGCGCCGGCCCCGACCGTCGATGGTGTGACCGTGCAGGTTGATCACGATGTTGCTTCGAGCCACGACCAGCCCGTCGCCGCGGCAGTTGTGCAGGTTCCTGCGCAAGGTGATGCTGTGCTTGACGTGCGACCCGCAGTGCAGCCCCCGGGCCTGGGCGGCGGGGGCGACCACGAGCACGCTGGACACGACGGCACCGACGACTGTGGCGCGGCGCAGCAGGTGGGACATGGGCATGGGCTCCTCCGAGAGTCAGGCGCCGCGCACGGCGCACGTGTTCCAGGGCATCGGTAGCCCCCCAGGTCACCATCGGGGACGCTACGCACCGCTTCGTCGGAGGGGCATCCGTCAGATGACGGAGGCGGACTCACCTTTCTCGGGGGGTCGGGTCTGGACGCCCGCGCCCGCCGGCCGAGCCCGGCTACGCCGAACGTAGGCTCGTGCCGTGCCCACTCCCCCCGTCCACGCCGGCCTGCGCAACCCCGTCGGCACCCACGTCCAGGTGGGCAAGGGGCTCGTCTCCGGTGCGTTGGCGAACGCCGAACGGATCGGCGCCGAGACCATCCAGGTGTTCGTCGGCAACCCCCGGGGCTGGGCCGCCTCGACCGGTGACCGGGCCGTCGACGCGGCGTTCCGGGCCGCCTGCGAGAGCACCGGCATGCGGGTGTTCGTGCACAGCCCCTACCTGGTGAACCTCGGGTCGCCCACCGCGGCGACCTACGAGCGGTCGGTGGCGACGGTGGCGCACAACCTCAGGCGCGCCGCCGAGATCGGGGCCGAGGGGGTCGTGGTGCACACCGGCTCCTGCGTGGACGAGGGCGCGTTCGAGACCGCGCTCGACCAGGTGCGCGAGGGTCTGCTCCCGGTCCTCGACGCGCTGGGCACCCCCGGCGACGGGGTGCCGTGGCTGCTGCTCGAGCCGACCGCCGG
>DASTGV010000066.1:0-13702 GCA_035718765.1 Nocardioidaceae bacterium | reverse complement strand
CCTGCTGGCCCTCGCGCTGCTGTCGCTCGCCCGGGCCCTGTCCCGCCAACCCGGCCTGCCCGGCGCCCTGGCCGTGGTGGGTGCGGTCACGGCACTCCTGCTCGCGGCGGTCTTCACGGTCCAGATGGCCGTCGACGGCGTGGCCCTGCGCGCCGCCATCGACACCTGGACCCGCGCCCCGGCCGGGCCGGCGAGAACCTCGGCGTTCCAGGTGGCGGAAGGTGTGCGAGGGCTGGAGAAGGGCCTGAGCGCGTTCTTCCACCTCACCAACGGGCTGACCCTGGTCAGCCTCGGTCTGTCCGTGGCGCTCGGGCACCTGTACGCACGGTGGCTGGGCTGGGTCGCCGTGCTCGCCGGCCTCGCCTTCCTGGTCGGGGGCTGGGTGACCGCGCATTCCGGCTTCTCGCCGGAGGCGGGGCGGTTCCTGACCCCCGCCCTGCTCCTGCTGGTCGTGTTCGTCATCGGGGCCTGCGTCTCCATGTGGCGACGGGCGGACCCCGACCTCGCCGGCTCGGTCACGTGATCGAGCCCGCCCCGCGACGTGAGCCCGGGGCGGTCACCCCGCTGACCAGGTTCGTCACCCGGCATCCCGTCGGCGCCTTCTCCGTGACCGCCTTCGGTCTCGGCTGGCCGCTGCTGTTCGTGCACAGCACCACCTCGTTCGCGAGCACCGCCGTCGGCCTGGCCTTCACCTGGGGAGCCTTGCTCGGCTCGGCCCTCGCGGTGACCTGGGTCTGCGGCGGAGCACCCGCCGTCCGCAGGCTCCTGGCCCGGCTGGTCCAGTGGCGGTTCGGCCTCGGCCGGTGGGCGTACGTCGTCCTGGCGCTCCCGGCCCTCACCGTGACCACGGCCGCGCTGTCCGGGACCCTGGTCCTGCCGAGCGGCGGCTGGGCCGCGCTCGTCACCGGCTACCTGCTCCAGACGTTCGTCTACGGCGCCGCCGAGGTGAACGTGGCCGAGGAGGGCGCGTGGAGCGGGCTGGTGCAGACCCGGCTGGCCGAGCGGCACGGGGTGCTGGGCGGCGCACTGCGGACGGCACCCCTGTTCGTGGCCATGCACGTGCCGCTCCAGTTCACGCCCGGCTGGACCTGGGGCGAGGTCGGGATCGGCCTGGCGGTGCTGGCCGTCGTCGCACCCTTCTTCCGCTACCTGCTCGGCGAGACCCTGCAGGCCACCGGCGGCAGCGTGCTGGCCGCCGGCGTCCTGCACGCCGCGTTCAACGCCTCGGGCCAGCTCGGCTTCCCCGGCGGCTGGCAGTTCCTGCCCGCCCTGGTCGTGCTGGCGGTCGGCGTCGGCCTGCTGCAGAGGCTGCGCGGGCCGCACCCGCACGACGCAGGTGGTCCCGAGCCGGCGACCGCCCTCTCAGTGCCCGGCGAGCCTGTTCTTGAGCTCCGCGATGGCGACGGCGACGACGAGCACTGAGGTGGCGTAGAGCATCCCTCGCACCCGCGTCGCACCGCCGCCGCGCGCGACGGCGTACCCGACCAGCGCGATGAAGGCGGCCAGCAGGAGCTCCACCCCCTCGAGCTCCGGCGACCCGGGGAGCAGGACCACCGGGACGGTGGCGAGCAGCGCCACCGCGGCGGCCCCCACCAGCTGGGCACCGGCCGACTGGACGTCGTGGGCACGGACCCGGCCCGCGCCGACCAGGCGGGCCGAGACGCGGAACGCGAACCAGTGCGCGACCGCGAGACCGACGGTGACTCCCCAGATGAGGGGGACGACCCTCGCGTGCGCGGCCTCCGACGCCGGAAGCGCCGTCATGGCCGCAAGCAGGCAGATGGCCACGTAGAGGGCCATCGTGAAGGCCTCCTTGCGGAGCTCGACGCGCTGCTCGTGACGCCTCGGCACCTCGCCCGCGGCCGCGTCGGTCATGGGCCGGATGATGGCACGGGGGTCCTGCCCGGATCAGGCGGTGATGCGAGGCTGCTCCCCGTCCGGCTCCGCGGCCCGGAGCTTCGCGAGGACGTCCCGGACCGCCTGGTGGGTGTCGGCCTCGTCGTGACCGAAGACTCGCAGGTACGCCAGCAGCGCCTGCCGGGCCATCTCGAGCTCCTCGTCGGTGAGATGGATGGTGTTCATGACGCCAATCTAGGTCGCCTCGGCGGTCTTGGAACCGTCCGCGTTGCGGGATATCCACGGGCGATTCTAAAAGAGAGACTGGTTGACGTTAGACGTCCTGACGGTCTAACGTCCAAGACATGTTCTCTTACAACCAAGGAGGCTGCCATGACGGTCCGTGACGCTCGCGACGAGGACGCGTACGGCGATCCCGCAGCCGCCGCGCCCGACCCGCTCCCCGGCGGCGCCGCCCGAGCGGCGTGGCGGCCCCGCGTGGTGCACGAGGCCGTCCCGATGGACCTGGTCGAGGCGGAGAAGGCCGCCGCGCAGCTGCTCACGGCGCTGGGCCAACCGGTGCACGGGCCGCACATGGCCGAGACCCCCCGGCGGATGGCGCACGCGTACGCGGAGCTGCTGACGGTCGGCGCGTTCGACCTCACCACGTTCCCCAACACCGAGCAGTACGACGAGCTGGTGCTGGTCCACGGCATCCCGGTGCGGTCCCTCTGCGAGCACCACATGCTGCCGTTCGTCGGCGTCGCCCACGTCGGCTACCTGCCCGGCGACCGGATCCTGGGCCTCTCGAAGTTCGCCCGCGTCGTGGACTTCTTCAGCCATCGCGCCCAGACCCAGGAACGGCTGACCAAGCAGATCGCCGAACATCTCCGGCAGCAGCTGGAGCCCCGCGGCGTCGGGGTCGTCGTCGAGGCCGAGCACTCCTGCATGAGCGTGCGCGGGGTCCGAGCGGTCGGCGCCCGCACGGTCACCTCGACCCTCTTCGGGGCCCTCCGCGACAACCCGGCCTCGCGGGCAGAGTTCCTGTCCCTGACCCGTAGCGGACCGGTGAGCTGATGAGCACCCCGGGAGGCGGGCTCCGATGACCACCGCCTTCGTGCTGTCCGGCGGGGGAAGCCTCGGGGCGGTCCAGGTCGGGATGCTGCAGGCGCTGGCCGCCCGAGGGGTGCGCCCCGACCTGCTGGTCGGAACGTCGGCCGGCGCGGTGAACGCGGCCTGGGTCGCCGAGCACGGCCTGTCCTCCGACTCGCTGGCCGGACTGGCCGGGGTGTGGACGCAGCTGCACCGCCGCGACGTCTTCCCGGTGAGCGCCACCCGGGCGGTCGAGGGGCTGCTCGGCCGCAGCCGCGCCCTCTGCACGAACCACCGGTTGGGCGACCTCGTCCGCGCACACGTCGGCGTCGGCGACCTCACCGAGACGGCTACCCCGGTCCACCTGCTCGCCACCGACCTGCTGACCGGCCGGGAGGTGCGGCTCTCCTCCGGTGACGTCACCGGGGCCGTCCTTGCCAGCGCCGCCATCCCGGGGATCTTCCCGCCGGTGCTCCGGGACGGCCGCTGGCTCGTCGACGGGGTGGTCTCCGGCTACTCCGGCGTCTCCCAGGCCGTGCGGCTCGGCGCCTCCGAGGTGTACGTCCTCCCCGCCGGCGTCCCGTGCGCCCTCCGTCGCCCGCCACGGTCGGCGGTCGGTGTGGCCCTGCACGCCCTGAGCGTTCTGATCGAGCAACGCCTCATCGCGGAGGTGGCCGACCGCGCACCGGCAGCGGTCGTGAAGGTGCTCCCGCCGCTGTGCCCCCTCGCGGTGTCCGCGGCCGACTTCAGCCACGCGGCCCACCTGGTCACGCGCGGCCGCCTCGAGAGCACCCGCTGGCTCGACGAAGGAGGCACGAGCCTGCCCCACCAGGAGCGGTTCCTGGCCCTGCACGGACACCCGGCCGACGCCGGCCCGGCAGACGGACCCGCATCCGGCGGGCGGCGAGCCGAGCCTGGCCGGGCGAGCGCGACACGGTGACGGCGACAAGGGGGCCGCGCGGTTTGTCCGGAACGCTTGCTTCGGCTACTGGTGGGTAGCATAATGCATGTTACCGATGAGTAGGCCGTGCACCGGCCGCCGGACCGTCACCTGCACGGCCCGGTCTCCCTAACGTCGAAGGTGGGGCAGTGAGCCACTACAAGAGCAACATCCGCGACATCGAGTTCAACCTGTTCGAGGTGCTCGGCCGTGACGAGGTCCTCGGCCACGGCATGTTCGAGGAGGTCGACGTCGAGACGGCCCGGTCCATCCTGGGCGAGGTCGACCGCCTGGCCCGCGAGGACCTGGCGGAGTCCTTCGAGGACGCCGACCGCCACCCGCCGGTCTACGACCCGGAGACGCACTCGGTGACGATGCCCGAGTCGTTCAAGAAGAGCTACCGGGCCTGGATGGACGCCGAGTGGTTCCGGCTCGTCCTCGACCCGGAGCTGGGCGGCCAGCCGGTGCCCAGCACGCTCGCCTGGTCGGTGGCGGAGATGGTGCTCGGCTCGAACCCGGCCGTGTGGATGTTCTCCTGCGGGCCGAGCTTCGCCAACATCGTGTCGCGCAACGGCAACGACCGGGACAAGCTGATCGCGCAGCACATGGTCGACCGCCAGTGGGGCGCGACGATGGTGCTCACCGAGCCGGACGCCGGCTCCGACGTCGGCGCCGGCCGCACCAAGGCCGTGCAGGCCGAGGACGGCACCTGGCACATCACCGGCGTGAAGCGGTTCATCACCTCCGGCGAGCACGACATGTCCGAGAACATCATCCACCTGGTGCTCGCGCGTCCGCAGGGCGTCGAGGGCAAGGGCGGCCCGGGCACCAAGGGCCTGTCGCTGTTCGTCGTCCCGAAGTACGACTTCGACCTCGAGACCGGCGAGCTGACCGGCGAGCGCAACGGCGTCTTCGTCACCAACGTCGAGAAGAAGATGGGCATCAAGGTGTCCACCACCTGCGAGGTCACCTTCGGCGACCCGTCCAACGGCGGACCGGCCAAGGGCTGGCTGCTGGGCGAGGTCCACGACGGCATCGCGCAGATGTTCCAGGTCATCGAGAACGCCCGGATGATGGTCGGCACCAAGGCCATCGCCACGCTGACCACCGGCTACCTGAACGCGCTGGAGTACGCCAAGGAGCGCGTGCAGGGCCCCGACCTCACCCGCGCGTCGGACAAGGCCGCCCCCCGCGTCACGATCACCCACCACCCCGACGTACGTCGCTCGCTGATGACCCAGAAGTCGTTCGCCGAGGGCATGCGGGCGCTGGTGCTGTACACCGCCTCGTGGCAGGACCGCGTGCAGGTCGCCACCCACAAGGGCGAGCGTGACGAGCTCGCCGAGCGGGTGAACGACCTGCTGCTGCCGATCGTGAAGGGCTACGGCTCGGAGCGGTCGTGGGTGCTGCTCGGCACCGAGTCCCTGCAGACCTTCGGCGGCTCGGGCTTCCTGCAGGACTACCCGGTCGAGCAGTACGTCCGCGACGCCAAGATCGACACGCTCTACGAGGGCACCACCGCGATCCAGGGCCAGGACCTGTTCTTCCGCAAGATCGTCAAGGACCAGGCCACGGCGCTCGGCTTCCTGGCCGGGGAGATCGAGACGTTCCTCAAGAGCGAGGCGGGCAACGGCCGGCTCAAGAACGAGCGCGAGCTGCTGGCGACCGCGCTCGAGGACGCCCAGGCGATCGTCGGCGCGATGATCAACGACCTGATGTCGGCCGACCCGAGCGCCGAGGGCGGCAACCTGCAGAACATCTACAAGGTCGGCCTGAACACCTCGCGGCTGCTGATGGTGCTCGGTGACGTGGTCTGCTCGTGGCTGCTGCTGCGCCAGGCCGAGGTCGCGCTGGGGAAGCTCGGCGGCGACCCCGGCAAGGACAAGTCCTTCTACGAGGGCAAGGTCGCGGCGGCCCAGTTCTTCGCGCGCACCGTGCTCCCGAAGGTGACGGCCGAGCGGGCCATCGCCGAGGCGACCGACCTGTCGGTGATGGAGCTCGACGAGGCGGCGTTCTGACGCCGACCCGGTCCGACGTACGGAGGCCGTCCCGCGCGGGGCGGCCTCCTCGTCCGAATGGTCGGGATTTGACCCACCGCGCCTGATTGGCAAGGTGGTCCCGGGGGTAAACCCAGACGGAGGGGGGCATCCCTCGCCCTCCAGCGACCGCGGTCGCAGCAACCCCAAGGAGAGAACATGGGAATCGGTACCGGCATCGTCCTGGTGGTGATCGGCCTGATCCTGGTCCTCGGCGTGATCCAGTTCGACATCAGCTTCGTCGACGACGTCGCACTCGGGTGGATCCTCCTCATCGTCGGAGTGCTGGGCATCGTCCTGGCCCTGGTGATGAACCAGCAGCGCTCGCGCACCAAGCACGTGGAGGAGCGTCGGTACGACGGTCCGCCGCGCTGACCACGTAGCCCACGAGGGGCGGCCGGGACCACGTCCTGGCCGCCCCTTCGTCGTGCTCAGCCGGAGAGCGGGAGCACGAGGCGTGCCTCGCCGTCCCGGGTGACGCGCACCGGGACGCCCCAGTCCTGCTGGTGCAGGTGGCAGGCGGCGCCCTCGCCGCCGTGCGCGTCGCAGGAGGCCGCGCGGGCCGCGACGTGCAGCACCCCGTCGCCGACCGCGGGGTCGACGACCACCGTGCGGGTCAGGTCGGTGCCGCGGCCCTCGCCCCGCCTGAGGAGCGCCGGGGGCGTGGCGGAGACGAACAGCTGGGAGGGCGGGCCGAACCGGTCGTCGACCTTCTGGCCGGGCGGCGGCGTGAAGTCCACGACGATCTCGACCTCGCCGCCGGCGATCTCGGTGACCGGCCGCTGCGTGGTGTGCGCGAAACCGGCGGCCTGCGCCACCCCGGCGAGCGGCACCCGGGCCAGCCGGTGGGCCGCGGACTCCACGATGACGAGGTGGTCCCCGTCCACGACCGCGCCGCTGGGCTCCGCGAGACCGGTCGCGAGCGTGCTCACCACGCCGTCCGCGACCCGGCGTACCGCGCCGTTGTAGGTGTCGCACACGGCCACCGACCGGTCCGGCAGCACGGTGACCCCCAGCGGGTGCTGGAACAGCGCCTCGCCGGCGTCGCCGTCCTGGAACCCGAAGTCGAACAGCCCGCTGCCGACAACGGTGTGCACGGCGCCGTCCTCGACGTACCGCAGGCTCGACGTCTCGCTGTCCGCGAGCCAGAGCCGGTCGCCGGCCGGGGCCAGCCCCGAGGTCTGCGCGAACCAGGCATCGGCCAGCGGGCCGTCCAGCAGCCCCTCGTTCGTGGTGCCGGCCGCCGGGGCCGCGGCACCGGTGCGCGGGTCGAACCTCCACAGCTGGTGCACGCCCGCCATCGCGACCCACACCCGGTCGCCCCACCACGTGACGTCCCACGGGCTCGACAGGGCGCCCGGCTCCCGGTCCCCCTGCATGAGCTGGCGGCCGGTGCCGGCCAGGGTGGTGACCTCGCCGGTGGCCAGGGCGACCCCGCGCAGCGCGTGGTTGACGGTGTCGGCGACCACGACGTCGTACCCGACCTCGCGAGCGAGGTCCTCGGGGAGCAGGCACAGCCCGTTGGGCTCGTTGAACCGTGCCTCCGCGGCGCCGTCCACCAGGCCCCGCTCGCCGGTGCCGATCCGGCGCACGACGGTCTCCGCGTCGTCCTCGAGCTCGACGAGCGAGTGGTGACCGGCGTCCGCGACCAGGAGCGTGCCGCCCGGGAGCCGGACGACCTTCGCGGGGAACAGCAGCTCGCCGGCCTGCGGCTCGGGCGCGACGTACGGCGAGTCGCCCGGCTGGAGCGTGCCCCGGGCCAGGTGCTCCTCGCGGAGCTCGGCCAGCAGCGCGTCGATGGCGTGCGCGTGGCCCTCGCCGGCGTACTGCGCGACGACGTACCCCTCCGGGTCGACGAGCACCAGCGTCGGCCAGGCGCGGGCGGTGTAGGCCTGCCAGGTCACCAGCTCGGGGTCGTCGAGGACCGGGTGCGCGACCTGGTAGCGCTCCACCGCGGCCCGCAGCGCGTCCGGGTCGGCCTCGTGGACGAACTTCGGCGAGTGCACGCCCACGACGACCAGCTCCCCGGCGTACTTCTCCTCGACCGGCCGCAGCTCGTCGAGGACGTGCAGGCAGTTGATGCAGCAGAACGCCCAGAAGTCGAGCAGCACGAACCGGCCGCGCAGGTCGGCCAGGGTCAGGTCTCGGTCGGTGTTCAGCCAGCCGCGGCCGCGCAGCTCGGGGGCGCGGACCCGCGGTCGCCGGCCTTCGCGCGGTGGGGTCACGCCGGTAGCCAACACGACGAGGCCGCCGCGTCATCCCCAGGGCCCGGGTAGTCCGTGACGGAATGGCTGAAAAGTCATCCTGGGGAGAACCAGAACGTCACGGACTACCCGAGCGGGTCCACAGGCGCCAGAGTGGCCTGGACAAACGGACCGAGGAGGCTCACGTGTTCTACCCCCTGACCGTCCGGGACTTCCTGGACCGCGCCGAGACCGTCTACCCCGACCGGGTCGGGATCGTGGACGAGCCGGACCAGCCGGCACCGAGCCTCGGGGCGCTGACCTACCGGCAGGTGGCCGCGAACGCGCGGGCCCAGGCGGCGAGGCTCGACGCGCTCGGGGTGCCGACCGGCGGGCGGGTGGCGGTGATCTCGCAGAACTCGGCGCGGCTGTACACGTCGTTCTTCGGCGTCAGCGGCTGGGGGCGGATCCTGGTGCCGGTGAACTTCCGGCTCAGCCGGCCGGAGATCGAGTACATCGTGGGGCACTGCGGCGCGGAGGTGGTCTACGCCGACCCGGTGCTGAAGGACACGCTGGCCGCGCTCGACGTACCCCACAAGTTCCTGCTCGGCGAGGACGACGACCTCTACCTGCCCGACACCGAGCCGCGGGAGCCGCGGGAGTGGGCGGCGCCGGACGAGGGCGCGACGGCGACGATCAACTACACCTCCGGGACGACCGCGCGGCCGAAGGGCGTGCAGCTCACGCACCGCAACCTGTGGCTGAACGCGACCGTGTTCGCGCTGCACGCCGGGGTCAGCGACCGCGACGTGTACCTGCACACGCTGCCGATGTTCCACGCGAACGGGTGGGGCATGCCGTACGGCGTCACCGGCCTGGGCGGGCAGCACGTGGTGCTCCGGCAGGTCGACGGCACCGAGATCCTGCGGCGGGTCGAGCAGCACGGCGTGACCCTCATGTGTGCGGCACCGGCCGTGGTCAGCGCCGCGCTGGACGGGGCGGCGTCCTGGGACGGCGAGGTCCCGGGACGGGACCGGGTCCGGATCATCGTGGCCGGCGCCCCGCCGCCGACCCGCACGATCGAGCGGGTGATGGAGGAGCTGGGCTGGGAGTTCTGCCAGATCTACGGCCTCACGGAGACCGCCCCGCTGGTCACCGCGAACCGGATGCGCGCCGAGTGGGACGACCTGGACACGCACGAGAAGGCCCGTCGGCTCGGCCGCGCGGGCGCGCCCGCCCTGGGCGTCCGGGTGTCGGTCGACTCCGGAGGCGAGGTGCTCACCTCGTCGAACCACAACCTCGACGGCTACTGGGAGCAGCCCGACGAGACCGCCCGGGTGCAGGCCGGCGGCACCTTCCACACCGGCGACGGCGGCTACCTCGACGACGACGGCTACCTGGTCATCTCCGACCGCAAGAAGGACGTGATCATCTCCGGCGGCGAGAACGTCTCCTCCATCGAGGTCGAGGACGCGCTGATGTCGCACGCCGACGTCAAGGAGGTGGCGGTGATCGGGATCCCCGACGAGAAGTGGGGCGAGCTGGTGACGGCGCTCGTCGTACCCGCGCGGGACGGGGTGACGCCGCAGGACCTCATCGCGCACTGCCGGACCAACCTGGCCGGCTACAAGTGCCCGAAGCGGATCGACTTCGTCGACGCGCTGCCGCGGACGGCGACCGGGAAGCTGCAGAAGTTCAAGCTGCGCGAGCCGTTCTGGGCCGGACAGGACCGGCAGGTGCACTGACGGCGTCTCGTAGGGTGCGACCCATGAGCGACGAGGACCGGCTGCAGGGGTACGTCGACACGTGGGCCGCCGCGGTCCGGGACGTCGTGGGCCTGCTCCGGTCGCTGGAGGACGAGGACTGGTCGCGGCCGACGGACTGCCCCGGCTGGGACGTGCGGGCCGTCGCCGCGCACCTGGCCCACCTGGAGTCCGAGCTCGCCGGCAACCCGCAGGAGGACGTCGCGGTGCCCCGGCTCGCGCACGTCACGTCGCCGATGGGCGCCTACACCGAGCGCGGCCCGGTCGCGCGCCGCGACTGGGCGCCCGAGGCGGTCGTCGACGAGCTCGAGACGTCGGCGGCCACCCGGCTGGCGGCGCTGCGGGCCGACCCGCCCACCGACGGCTCGGCGCGCGCGCCGGTCACCCCCGGGGACATCGGCTGGACCTGGGAGACCCTGCTGTCCAACCGGGCGCTCGACGTGTGGATGCACGGGCAGGACGTCCGCCGCGCCGTGGACCGGCCCGGCGACCTGGACAGCGTCGCGGCCGGGCACACGGTCGGGGTGTTCGCGCGCGGGTTCGGGTACGTCGTCGGCAAGCGGGTCGCGCCGCCGGCCGGCACGTCGGTGCTGCTCGACGTGACCGGCGCGCAGCCCCTGCACCTGGCCGTCGAGGTCGGCGAGGACGGCCGGGCCGGCCGGCTGCGCGATGACCCGGCGGAGCCGACCGTGACGCTGCGGATGGACACCGAGACCTACGTCGTCCTGAGCGGCGGGCGCCGCGGCCCGGAGGACGTGCACGTCGACGTCGTCGGGGACGTCGACCTCGGCGCCCGGGTGCTGGCCGCGATGGCCGTGACCCCGTGAGCCGGGGCGCAGGCTGGACCCGGGAGGACATCCCCGACCTGACCGGTCACCGGGCGCTGGTCACGGGGGTGACCAGCGGCCTCGGGCAGGTCGTGGTGGCCACCCTGGCCCGGCATGGCGCCGAGGTGCTGCTGGCTGCCCGCGACGAGTCCCGGCTGGCCGCGACCGTCGACCGGATCCGGGGCGAGCAGCCCGAGGCCCGGCTGCGTCCCCTCCTCGTCGACCTCGCGGACCAGTCGTCCGTACGCCGCGGGGCGGCCGACGCCGCGACGTACGGGCCGCTGCACCTGATGGTCAACAACGCCGGCGTGATGGCCACGCCGTACGCGCGCACCACCGACCACTTCGAGCTGCAGATGGCCACCAACGTGCTGGGCCACTTCACGCTCACCGGGCTGCTCTGGCCGCGGCTCGTCGAGTCCGGCGACGCGCGCGTCGTGTCGGTCTCCTCGCAGGGCCACCGGATGGCGCGGTCGGCGCCGCTCGGGGACCCCCGCGTGCAGGAGGGCCCCTACCGGCGGTGGCCGACCTACGCCCGGACCAAGCTCGCCAACCTGCTGTTCACCTTCGAGCTGGACCGGCGCGCACGGGCGGCGGGCCTGCCCGTGCGGGCGCTCGCCGCGCACCCCGGGGTCAGCGCGACCGGCCTGATGGCGTCCGGACAGCGGGCGCACCCGGGCGGCCGGATCCTCGACGCCGGGTTCGCGCTGCTCGGCCAGCCGGCCACGATGGGCGCGCTGCCGCTGCTGATGGCCGCCACCGCCGACCTCCCCGGCGGCACGTACGTCGGACCGGGCGGCCCGGGCGAGGTCCGCGGGATGCCGCAGGTCGTGGGTACCTCGAAGCTGGCCCGCGACCCGGAGGCGGCACGGCGGTTCTGGGAGGTCGCCCAGCGGGCCACGGGCGTCGTCTACCCCTGAGCGGTGTCCACGGATCGGGGCACGCGCGGGCCGGTTGCGTGGCTCCTGCAACAGTGGGACCCGTGAAAGCGCTGCTCCTGGAGAACCTGCACCCGCTCGCACCCGCGATCCTCGGCGACGCCGGGGTCGAGGTGGAGAGCCACTCCTCCGCGCTCGACGAGGACGAGCTGATCGAGGCGCTCGAGGGCGTCGACCTGCTCGGCATCCGGTCCAAGACCGAGGTCACCGCGCGTGTGCTGGAGTCCCGGCCGGACCTGGTCGGGGTGGGCGCGTTCTGCATCGGCACCAACCAGATCGACCTCGACGCGGCCACCCGGCTGGGCATCGCGGCGTTCAACGCGCCGTTCTCCAACACTCGGTCGGTCGTCGAGCTCGCGGTCGCCAACATCATCGCGATGGCCCGCCGGCTCACCGAGCGCGACAAGGCGCTGCACGCGGGCGTCTGGGACAAGTCCGCCACCGGCAGCCACGAGATCCGCGGCCGCACGCTGGGGATCGTGGGCTACGGCAACATCGGCTCGCAGCTGTCCGTCGTGGCGGAGATGCTCGGCATGCAGGTGTACTTCTACGACACCGACGACAAGCTCGCGCTCGGCAACGCCAAGCGGTGCTCCTCGCTCGACGAGCTCCTCGACAGCGTCGAGACGGTCACCCTGCACGTCGACGGCCGGGCCGGCAACGCCGGCATCTTCGGGCCGGCGCAGTTCGCCCGGATGCGGCCGCGCTCGCTGTTCCTGAACCTCTCGCGCGGGTTCGTCGTCGACTACGACGCGCTGCGGGACGCCATCGTGTCCGGGCACGTCGCCGGGGCCGCCGTGGACGTCTTCCCGACCGAGCCCAAGGGCCGGGGCGAGGCCTTCGAGTCACCGCTGCGCGGGCTGCCCAACGTCATCCTCACCCCGCACGTGGGCGGCTCGACCGAGGAGGCGCAGGAGGACATCGGCCGGTTCGTCGGCACGAAGCTGCGCGACTACGTGCAGACCGGCAGCACCTCGCTGTCGGTGAACCTGCCCACCCTCACGCCGGGCCGCTCGAACCACGAGCAGCGGATCGCGCACATCCACCAGAACACCCCGGGCGTGCTCGCGCACGTCAACCAGGTGCTGGCCGAGCACGACGTGAACATCGGCGGGCAGGTGCTCGCCACCCGCGGCCACACCGGCTACGTGGTCACCGACACCGACTCGCACCTGTCGGCCGACGTGCTGGCCAGCCTCCTGGCGGTCAAGGAGACGGTCCGGCTGCGGGTGATCGACTAGCCGCCCACGTTTGGGGCGAGCGACGGCGGGGACCCAGTGCTGCGCCGACGCCGACCAGCACCACCCACCGAGAGGCCGCCACCGTGGACCTGCCCGCAGACCTGCTCGCCCTGCTGAAGCAGCCCAGCACCTGCTACATCGCCACGACCATGCCCGACGGCTCGCCCCAGCTCACCCAGGTCTGGGGCGACACCGACGGCACCCACGTGCTCGTCAACACCGTCCGGGGGCACCAGAAGGTCCGCAACATCGAGCGCGACCCGAGGGTCGCCGTCACGGTGTCCGACCCGGCCCGCCCGAGCCGCTACCACGCCGTCCGGGGCAGGGTCGTCGACATCACCACCGAGGGCGGGGTGGAGCACATCGAGGCCCTGGCCCAGCGCTACCTGGGCGGGCCCTACCCGTGGTACGGGGGACGCGACCAGGTCCGCCTGGTGCTCACCATCGCCGCGGACCGGGTGCACTCGATGGGCTGACCGGGTGCGCCCGTAACCTCGCACCGGGTGTCCGCGTTGAGGCTGTGCGCGGCCGACACCTTCCCCTCGAGGTGCCGGCCGCGTCGTCGTGACCAGGGGACGGCGCCTAGCTCCGGGGCGCGCCCGCGATGTTGACCAGCCAGGTCACGCCGAACCGGTCGACCACCATCCCGAAGGCGTCGCCCCACGGAGCCGTGTCGAGCGGCATCGTGACGGTGCCCCCGTCGGACAGCTTCTCGAAGTAGCCGCGCAGCTCCGCCTCGTCGGAGTTCTCGCCGCTGAGCGAGACCGAGTAGTTGCTGCCGGGGGTGTAGTCCATGCGGTTGGGGGTGTCCGAGCCCATCAGCGTGTAGCCGCTGGGCGTCTCGAG
>DASTGV010000065.1:0-15683 GCA_035718765.1 Nocardioidaceae bacterium | reverse complement strand
GCGGTCTTGCCGGTGCCGGGCGCGCCCTGCACGCAGACCGACTGCTCCAGGTCGGAGCGGACGATCACGTCCTGCTCGGGCTGGATGGTGGCGACGATGTCGCGCATCGGCCCGACGCGGGGCCGCTCGATCTCCGCCTCGAGGATCTCGGAGTAGTCGTCGGGTTGCTCCTCGACCCGGGTCCCGGCCAGCAGCGCCTCGTCCTCGTAGGCGGTCATCTCGCCGTGCTGGAAACCGAACCGGCGGCGCAGCTCCACGCCCATCGGCTCGGTCCTGCTGGCCCGGTAGAACGCCAGGCTGATCCGGGCCCGCCAGTCCACGACCATCGGGTCGCCGACCTCGTCGCTCACGTGCCGGCGACCGATGTAGAACCGCTCGCCGCGGTGGTCGACGTCGCCGTCCAGCCCGGCGGCGGCCCCATCGATGTCGTCGGAGTAGTCGAGCCGCCCGAAGAACAGCGGCACCGTCGGGTCGTCGGCGAGCGCCTTCATCCGCAGCGCGATCGCGGACTGGAGGTACTTCTGGCTGACCCAGTCGCCGGCTGCGGAGGCGTCGAGGGCCGACGTGCGGTCCCGCATCCGGGCCAGCGCGGCCCGGGAGGCGGAGAGGTGGTCGCGTTCGGAGGTGAGGTCGGCGTCGGAGGGCATGCGGGAACCTCGCAGGGTCGTCGGGAGCCTGGCGACGTTACACCGTCGAGACTGTCCGTCTCATCTGTTTTGCGGTGCCAGGTGCGATGGACAGCCCGACACGGCCACGAGTACTTCTGAGAATGCCCGCCCAGGGCTCGTCGCTCCGCGCACCGCAACGGGGGTCAGGACATGAACCGAGTGCTCGCCGCAGCCGCCACCTTCGTCCTGACCGTCGCCGGTCTGACCACGTTCCAGACGGCCACCGCGTCGCCCGCGCACCACCGCCGGCACCATCACCCGCACCCCTACACGCCGCCGCCGGTGCACTGGAAGGCCTGCAACGACGGCGGTCTGCTCGACGCGATCGGTGCGCAGTGCGCGATGGTCAAGGTGCCGCTGAGCTACCGGCACCCCCACAAGCGCAAGATCGAGATCGCGATCTCCCGGCTCCGGCACACGTCGTCGCGGGCGAGGTACCAGGGGGTCGTGCTGGTGAACCCGGGCGGACCCGGCGGCTCCGGGCTCTACCTGTCCGTGCTCGGCTACCCGGGCATCATCCCGGGCCGGGCGAGCGGGACCTACGACTGGATCGGGTTCGACCCGCGCGGCGTCGGCGCCAGCGTCCCGTCGCTGAGCTGCGACAGTCGCTACTTCGGCTACCACCGGCCCCGGTACGAACCCACGACCGCCGCGGTCGAGCAGGCCTGGCTCAACCGCACCAGGGGCTACGCCCGGGACTGCAAGCACGCGCCGGGCGCCCGGCTGCTCCGGCACGTGCGGACCACGGACAACGTGCACGACATGGAGAGCATCCGGCGGGCGCTCCACCGGCGGAAGCTCAACTTCTACGGCTTCTCCTACGGCACCTACCTCGCCCAGGTCTACGCGACGCGGCACCCGCACCAGGTCCGCCGCTTCGTCCTGGACAGCACCGTCGACCCGCGCGGCGTCTGGTACGGGGACAACTTCGCCCAGGACGTCGCCTTCCAGAAGACCATCGAGGTGTACTTCGGCTGGCTGGCGGCCCACGACGCCGTCTTCCACCTCGGCACCGACCCCGCGGCGATCGCGAAGCAGTACTACGACGCGCTGAACACCCTCGAGGCCACGCCGGCGGCCGGCGGCACGGTCGGTCCGGACGAGCTGGCCGACGTGATGCTGTCCGCGGGCTACTACGTCTACGGCTGGGAGGACGTCGCCTTCGCCTACTCCGCCGCGATCAACGACGGGGACTGGAGCGGCATCCAGTACCTGTACGGCGGCGGCGCCCCCCAGACCAAGGGCAGCGACAACGGCTACGCGATGTACCTGGGCACGACCTGCACCGACGCGCGCATGACCAGGAGCGGGAGCATCTGGCGCCGCGACAGCGACGCGATGTTCCTGAAGGCGCCGTTCCTCACCTGGGGCAACACCCGGTTCAACCAGCCGTGCCGCTTCTGGCCGGCCAGGCAGCACACCCGGGTGCACGTCACCGGCCGTCGCGTGCACGTCCCGGTGCTGATGATCGACGAGACGTTCGACGCAGCCACGCCGTTCTCCGGCAGCCTCGAGGTGCGCAAGCGCTTCCCGAGCGCCTCGCTGATCGAGGGGGTCGACGGGACCACGCACGCCGGCTCGCTGTCCGGCGTGGCCTGCACCGACAGAGCGATCGGTGCCTACCTCGCCAACGGCACGGTCCCGAGGCGGACCCGCGGCAACCACTCGGACCTCCAGTGCCCACCGGTCCCGCAGCCCGACCCGCAGCCCGAGCCCCCGCCGGCGGCCGCACCCCAGGCCACCGCGTCACCGCACGAGACGCTGCGCCGGGCGGAGTCCTCGACCCAACGGGTCGCGCTCCTGCGCGACGCCATCCACGAGGTGATCCGGTCGGCGAACCCGTAGCCCTGGCAGACTGACCGGGTGCGTGACGCGTTCAGCCTCGACCCGTCCATCACCCACCTCAACCACGGCTCGTTCGGCGCGCTGCCGCGCGTCGTCGCCGAGGCCCAGCAGCGGGTCCGGGACCGCGCGGAGGCGAACCCGATGCGCTTCTTCCGGGTCGACAGCCCGGGGCTCAAGGCGGCGGCGCGGGAGACCGCGGCGGAGTTCCTCGGCGTGGGCGCCGACGAGGTGGCGCTGGTGCGCAACGTCACCGAGGCCACCTCGACCGTGCTGGCCTCCCTGCACGAGCAGGGTCGGCTCGGGCCCGGCGACGTGGTCGTGCTCAACGAGCAGGGCTACGAGTCGGTGCGGCGGACGGTCGCCCACTGGTGCGGCCGGACCGGCGCGTCGTACCACGTCGTCTCGTTCCCGGTGGCCGCCGACGCCGCCGGCGTGGTGCGGGCCTACCGGCACGCGTTCGAGGTGGTCGCCGGCCGCGGCGGGGCGGTGCGGCTGGTCGCCGTCGACCACATCACCTCGCCGACCGGCACCGTGCTGCCGGTGGCCGAGGTGTGCGCCGCCGCCCGCGACGCCGGTGCGCTGTCGCTGGTCGACGCCGCGCACGTGCCCGGCCACGTCGACGCGTCACCGCCGTCGACGGGGGCGGACTTCTGGACCGGCACCTGGCACAAGTGGGGCTTCGCGCCGCGCGGCACCAGCGCGCTGTGGGTGACCGAGGCCGAGCGGGAGGGGATGCTGCCGCTGACCACGAGCTGGAACCACGGGCAGCCGTTCCCGCTGCCGTTCGACACGCACGGCACCGACGACTACAGCGGCTGGTTCACGCTGGAGGCGGCCGTCGCGTTCTGGCGCGAGGCCGGCGGGCTCGAGCTGGGGGAGCGCGCCCGCGCCCTGCTGGACGAGGGCGCCGCGGTCGTCGACGCGTCGGTACGACGGACAGGCAGGCCGCGCAGCCAGGTCGGCGTCCCGGCCGCCCCCTCCCCGTGCCTGCGGCTGGTCCCGCTGCCGGACGGGGTGGCGGACACCGAGGAGAGCGCGAACGCGGTCTACGAGGCGCTCAGCGCCCGCGCCGTCGAGGCGCAGGTGGTGGCCTTCGGCGGCCGCGGGTGGGTCCGGCTCAGCGGCGCGCCGTACAACGAGCCGGCCGACTACGAGCGGCTCGCCGACGTGCTGCCGGACGCGCTCGCCGGCTGAGGTCCGGCCCGCTCAGGCCAAGGCCGCCTGAGCCCGGCCCCATGGCCTGCTGCGCGGTCCCCGGTGGGCCCCTCGCGGCGTTGTCGTCGGCGCACGATGCTCCGCATCGCGCACCTCCTCCGCCTTGCGACGCGCTCCACCGAGACCCGCTCGCGACGGCCGAGGCCGGGCTCAGGCGGCCGCGATGTCGTCCGCGTCGACGATGCGGTAGGCGTAGCCCTGCTCGGCCAGGAACCGCTGCCGGTGCTGGGCGAAGTCGGCGTCGACGGTGTCGCGGGAGACGATCGCGTAGAACCGCGCGGACCGCTTGTCCTGCTTGGGCCGCAGCAGCCGGCCGAGCCGCTGCGCCTCCTCCTGGCGCGATCCGAACGACCCGGAGACCTGGATCGCCACGGCGGCCGACGGCAGGTCCACGGAGAAGTTCGCGACCTTCGAGACCACCAGCAGGTCGATCTCGCCGTGCCGGAACGCGTTGAACAGCCGCTCGCGCTCCTTGACGGGGGTCTCGCCCTTGATCACCGGGGCGTCGAGGCGGTCGCCGATCTCGTCGAGCTGGTCGATGTACTGGCCGATCACCAGGGTCGGCTCACCGCGGTGCTTGGCGACCAGCTCCTCGACCAGGCGGGTCTTGGCGCCGGTGCACGACGCGAGCCGGTAGCGCTCGTCGGGCTCGGCCGTGGCGTAGACGAACCGCTCGCCCTCGGGCAGCGTGACGCGCACCTCGACGCAGTCCGCGGGGGCGATGTAGCCCTGCGCCTCGATGTCCTTCCACGGCGCGTCGTACCGCTTCGGGCCGATCAGCGAGAACACGTCGCCCTCGCGGCCGTCCTCGCGGATCAGCGTCGCGGTCAGCCCGATCCGGCGGCGGGCCTGCAGGTCGGCGGTCATCCGGAAGATCGGCGCCGGCAGCAGGTGCACCTCGTCGTAGACGATCAGGCCCCAGTCCTTGGCGTCGAACAGCTCGAGGTGGCTGTACACGCCCTTCCGGCGGGTGGTCATCACCTGGTAGGTGGCGATGGTGACCGGCCGGATCTCCTTCTTGGTGCCGGAGTACTCGCCGATCTCGTCCTCCGTCAGCGACGTACGACGGACCAGCTCCTCCTTCCACTGCCGGGCGGAGACGGTGTTGGTGACCAGGATCAGGGTGGTGGCCTTGGCCTGCGCCATCGCCGCCGCGCCCACGATCGTCTTGCCGGCACCGCACGGGAGCACGACCACCCCGGAGCCGCCGTGCCAGAACGACTCGGCCGCCTCGGACTGGTAGGAGCGCAGCGTCCAGCCGTCCTGCGCGAGCTCGATGGGGTGGGCCTCGCCGTCGACGTACCCGGCGTAGTCCTCGGCCGGCCAGCCGATCTTCAGCAGCGCCTGCTTGAGGTTGCCGCGCTCGGAGGGGTGCACCACGACCGTGGCGTCGTCGAGGCGCTCGCCGAGCATCCCCTTGATCTTCTTGGCGCGCAGCACCTCCTCGAGCACCGGCCGGTCCGTGCTCGCCAGCACCAGCCCGTGGGTCGGGTGCTTCTCCAGCCGGAGCCGCCCGTAGCGGGCCATCGTCTCGGCGATGTCCACGAGCAGGGCGTGCGGGACGGCGTAGCGGCTGTAGCTCAGCAGCGTGTCGACGACCTGCTCGGCGTCGTGCCCGGCGGCGCGCGCGTTCCACAGGCCCAGCGGGGTGAGCCGGTAGGTGTGCACGTGCTCCGGGGACCGCTCGAGCTCGGCGAACGGCGCGATGGCCTTGCGGCAGTCCTGCGCCCGCTCGTGGTCGACCTCGAGGAGCAGGGTCTTGTCGGACTGGACGATCAGCGGCCCGTCAGACATGGGCCGCCTTGGTCTGCACGGTCGGCTCACTGCGCTTGGCCTGCTCGACCTGGCGCTGCCGGGCGCGGTAGGCGGCGACGTTGGCCCGCGACGAGCAGCGGTCGGAGCAGTAGCGCCGCGACTGGTTGGGGGAGGTGTCCACGAAGACGTGGGAGCAGCCGCTGGCGTCGCAGACCCCGAGCCGGGTGGCGCCCAGGTCGCAGACCAGCGTCGAGAGCCCCATCAGCGACTCCGCGATGAGCAGCTCGGAGACCGACGAGTCCCGGTCGGCCACGTGCATGTGCCAGCGGCCGGGCTGGTGCCCGGCGATGTACGGCGTGACCGGGTGCTTGGCCAGCAGCGCGTTGAGCAGGTCCACGACCGCGTGCTCGTCGCCGTCGTTGGAGGCCTCGAACACCGGGCGGAGCTCCTTGACGAAGCGGCGCAGTGCCCCGGCGTCCCGGTCCGAGACCTGCGCGTGCAGCCACTGCCGCTCGTCGAGGAAGTGGATCAGGTGCTCGGCGTCGGCCAGGTCGGCGTTCACCAGCCCCGCAGACCGCTCCGCGTAACGAACAAAGTCCATCTGTACATCTTACGCAGCACGCCAACGGGGCGGTCTGGTCCGCGGAGGTTCAAGTGGACCGTCACAGTTTCCGATCATTCAGGTGGGGTTGGGCTGGTTCCCACCCGCTCGGGCGCGATTTCTGATGGACTTGTCCGGCCGATCGCCGGGGATCGACGGGTTCGAGGAGGGGGCCGTGAGGGGGCCGAGGGGGCTGCAGGTCGCGACGTACGCCGCCGTCGGCGCGTACCTCGGCGTGCTCCTGCTCGCGCCCGACCTGTTCGTGCCGTGGTTCCGCGACACCGTGCTCGGCAACCTCGGCTTCCTGGCCGCGTTCGTCCTGCTCGTGCACCGGGCCGCCGCCGTCCCCGCGACCCGCTTCTGGACGCTGCCGCTGGCCACCGGGACGAGCGTCTACCTGGTGGGCAACGTGGCCTACATGGTCGCCGACGCCCAGGGGGTGGTCGCGTTCCCCTCGGTGGCCGACGTGGCCTACCTGGTCACCTACCCGTTCCTCGTCGGCGGGCTGCTGATGGCGCTGCGCGAGAACCTCCGCGGCGCCCGGCTGATCGTGGCGCTCGACGGCATCAGCGGCATGCTCGCCGGCGCCGCCGTCACCACGCTGGTCGTCGCACCGCTGGTCGCGAAGGTCTGGGACGGCAGCCTGACCGCCGCGACCATGCTGGCCTACCCGGTCTGCGCGGTGGTCGCCCTCGCCGCGACGCTCGGCGCCCTCGGCCTCGTCGGGCTCGGCAAGGGCCGGTCGTTCCTGGTCTGGGCGGCCGGGATGCTGGTCTTCGGTGCCGGCGACATCCTCTACGCCTACCGGCTCGCGTTCGGCAGCTACCGCGTCGGCACCTGGCTGGACGGGCTGTGGGTGCTGGGCCTCGCGCTCGTCGCCTCCGGCGCCGTGGGCGTGCGCGCCGGCGCGTCCCGCCAGCTGCCCGGTGCCCGCTCCCTCGCGGTCGTCACGGTGGCCGCGGTGAGCACCGTCGTGGTGCTGGCCGCCGCCCCGCCCTGGCAGCAGAACTCCCTGCCGACCGTGCTGGCGCTGATGACGCTGGCCACGTGCGCCGTACGCCTGGTGCTGGCGTTCCTGCAGCTGCGCGAGCTCGCGGCCGTCCGGGAGCTCGCGCTCACCGACGAGCTGACCGGGGTGGCCAACCGGCGGGCGCTCTACACCGCCCTGGACAGGATCTTCGGTGACGAGGACGAGCCGGACCGGAGCACGCCGAGCTTCGCGCTCGCGCTGATCGACCTCGACCACTTCAAGGAGGTCAACGACTCGTTCGGCCACGCCGTCGGCGACGAGCTCCTCCAGGCGGTCGTCCGCCGCTTCGCGGGCGCGCTGGAGGACCTCCAGACCCCGCACCTGCTCGCCCGGCTCGGCGGCGACGAGTTCGCGGTGATCCTGCACGACGCCGGCAGCTACAACGCCGCGATGGCCTGCGGCAGCGCGCTCCAGGAGAGCCTGATCGAGCCGATCGAGCTGCGCGAGGTGGTGCTGCACGCGCAGGCCAGCATCGGCGTGGCCACGGCGCCGCAGCACGCGCACAACCGCGGGGACATGCTGTTCGCGGCCGACGCTGCGATGTACGCCGCCAAGACCTCCGGCGAGGCGGTCTGCTACCACTCGCCGGCCGCGGTCGGCGACCGGCGCAAGCGGCTGTTCGTCGCCGAGGACCTGTACTCCGCGCTGGAGCGTCACGAGCTCACCGTCGAGTACCAGCCGATCCGTACGCCGGACGGGGCGCTCGTCGCGGCCGAGGCGCTGGTGCGCTGGGACCACCCGACCCGCGGCCGTCTCGGGCCCGGCGACTTCATGGACGCGGCCGAGCGCTACAAGCTCACCGGGGCCATCGCCGAGCGCGTCCTGGACGTGACCCTCACGGACCTGGCGCGCTGGCGCCTGGTCGGCGCCGACCTGACCGCGTCGGTCAACGTGTCCGCCTCGGACCTGCGCGACGAGGGACTGGTCAAGATCGTCGCGTCCGCGCTGCTCAAGCACGACCTGCCGCCGGAGGCGCTGACCGTCGAGATCACCGAGACCGCGATGATGCGCAACCCCGAGCAGGCGCAGACGGTGATGCAGGCGCTCGCGGACCTGGGGGTGCGGCTCGCGGTCGACGACTACGGCACGGGCTACAGCAGCCTGGAGTACCTCCTCAAGCTGCCGATCAACGAGATCAAGCTCGACCGGGCGTTCTGCGCGAACATCGTCACCGAGCTGCGGGCCACCGCGATCGTCCGCTCCACGGTCGACCTGACGCACGCGCTCGGCCTGCGGATGGTGGCGGAGGGCGTCGAGGACGCAGGCACCCTGTTCATCCTCAACGAGCTCGGCTGCGACCTCGTGCAGGGCTGGCACCTCGGCCGCCCGATGCCCGCGCAGGCCTTCGAGATGCTGGTGGCGCACCAGCTGCGCCGCTCGCGCGAGTCCTCCGGCTAGGGACGTGCGCACGGCGGGTCCCTGGACGGACGGCACGGCAGCTCGGGAGGTGCCTCAGGCCGGGGACTCCAGCCGGCGCACCGCGGTGATCCGGTGCACCGCGAACGACCGGACGTCGTCGGTGCGGTGGTCGTAGGCCGAGAGCCAGCCGGCCTCCACCTTGACCGGGTCGACGACCCGCTCCACCGAGGACCCGTGGTTGTCGAGGTAGCCCATCCACACCGTCGACCGGGTCTCCACCGCCTCGCGCAGGAGCGCCAGGGTCGAGGCCGGGGTGGTCGGCTCGGCCGCGCGCAGGGCGGGCGCCGGCCGGTTGGCGGCGGCCCGGTCCCCGGCCCGGACCGCGGTGACCGTGGCCGCGGCCCTGGCGGCCAGCCGGGCCGCGGCCTGCGCGTCGAGTGGTCCCGGCGGCGGCACCAGGTCGGGTGCGGACGGCCGGCGCCGCGGCGCGTGCGCGCGCAGCGTCTCGCGGCGGGCCAGTCGCACGGTCCCGTCGGGCGCCTCCACCACCGGTGCGGACCCCAGCTCGCGCAGCCGGGGCAGCAGCACGTCGAGCGGCACGTCGCTGACCACGACGGTCGGGGCGATCCGCCGCAGCCGCAGGCTCGCCGCCTGCGGGTGGTGCACCAGCTCGGTCAGGGCGGTCTCGTCGTCGCTGCGCAGGAACGACTCGGCCGCGCCGACCCGGATCGTGCCGAACCGGCGGGAGACGTCGTCCACCAGGTAGGTCAGCGCCTGCGGCACCGGCGTCCGCGAGGAGGAGGCGACGAAGCCGTGCACCTCCGCCGCCGACCAGCCCGAGTCGAACGCCCGTCGTACCGAGCGCTCGGTGAAGCGGTAGACCGTGGCGCCGCCGCGCGACTCGACGTCGGCGAGCATCGCCAGGTGGCGGGCGAGGTCCTGCTCGAGGGGGCCGGGCGCCACGGCGGTCAGGTCGGCCTGCAGCAGCACGTGGTCGACCGGCTCGGGCAGCAGCGGCGCCAGGGCCGAGGGTGCGTGGTGCAGCGGGTCGTCGGTGGAGAGCAGTGCGCGGCCGTGCGTGGAGATCCCGCCGAGGGCGGTGAGCCCGACGACCGCGGACTCCTCGACCGTCCAGGCCACCGCCTGGTCGCGCGCGGCGGGGCGGCGGGGACGCAGCCAGCCGACCCGCTCGACGAGGGACGGGACGCCGGTGCCCGCCGCCAGCACGGTGCCCGGCTCGAGCCCGTCGAGCTGGGTCAGCGCGGTGCGCCGGGTCTCGGGCAGCCAGGCCCGCTCCAGGTCGGCGCTCAGCGCGTTGACCGGCTTGCCGGCCTCGCGACCGCCGACGAGACCGGCGAGCCGCGGCCCGTCGAGCCAGGCCAGGGCCAGCCGGGCCCAGCGGTCGGCGACCGGGGCGGCGCTCCAGATGTCGAACGTGTCCGTGGGCAGCCACACCGCGTCGCCGTCCGCCGTCGTGCCGGTGGCCAGCAGGTCGGCGGTGAACGCCACCTCCACGTGCAGCGCCGCGGTGCGCTCGTCGGTGTGCAGCAGCTCGGCGGTCGCCCTCAGGTCGCGGACGCCGAGACCGCCGGCCCGCAGCGCGGAGGGCGGGGTGCTGCCCCAGTGCTCGAGCAGCAGCTCGACGTGCCGGACCAGCTCGAAGGCGGCGCCGGCCGCGGCCCGGTCCACCAGGGACGCGTCGCGCGCGGAGGTCGCCAACTCGGGCACCTCGTCGGCCCGCTCGACGGTGGTGTGCCCGCCGCGCAGGCAGATCGCGACCTCGCGGGGGACCGAGACGTGCGTGCGGTCACGGGCGACCAGCAGCCCGCGGCCCAGCAGCTGGTCGGCGGGTCCGCCCGCGGCCCCGGGCTCGGTGGAGCCCACCGTGCCGTCCTTGCCCTCCGCGGCGAGGTGCTCCAGGATCGCGCGGGCCGGCTCGTCGAGCTCCCCGACGAGCGCCGCGACCCGGTCGGGGTCGGCCAGCCGGGCGGCCATGGCGTCGACGTCCTCGTGCCGGTTGCCGGTGGGGGTGAGGCCGACCGCGCGGGCCAGGTCCGCGACCCGCGACGGGCCGTAGCCGGACATCAGCGTGCCCGCCGAGGGGCCGAGCCCGGACGTGCGGGTGCCCAGCAACTCCCCGAGGACGCTGAGCGCGCGCAGGCCGTCGTCGTCGCCCCAGAGCAGCGCCAGGCCGCGGACCCGGTCGAGGGCCGCGTCGACGGCGGCCGCCTCGGCGTGCACCACGGAGTGCAGGGCGGCCACGGACGCCGTACCACCGAGCGCCAGGACCGCGTCGAGGACGATCAGCTCGAGGCGGTTGAGCTGGTCGACCGCACGCAGCACCGACGCGCGGGCGCCGGCGCGGGAGGCCAGCTGCGAGGTGTCCTGCGGGGTCGGCGTGGCCAGGTCGGGACGCGCCCGCAGCAGGGTCGCCAGCGCGTCGTCGGACCAGCCGCGCAGCTGGTCGGCGAGCGTGCGGGGCGGGGTCCCCGGGGCGGGAGCGGGCATCCGCACCACGATACCGGGGGACCGGGCCGGCTACTCCTTCGTGGAGAGCACCTGGATGACGGTCTCGCCGGGGCACTGGGCCGACTCCCGGATCGCCCACCGGCCGCGGAAGCCGTTGCCGTCCCACTCCGCCTCGGCGTCGTGCGCCTCGGTCTCGCCCTTCTCGACCTTGAAGCCCTGGTCGGCGACCCGGCCGTTCAGGAACGCCAGGATCTGCTTGAACGGGGTCGAGGAGATGCCGGTGACGATGGTGCCGTCGGCGCCGCGGTCCTCGGCGTGGTAGACGACGGTCCTGGCCGGGAACGGCCAGTCCTGCGGGAAGCCGTCGCCGTACGGCGTGTCCGCCGGCTTCGCGCCGTCGGTGCACGTCGACAGGTCGGCCGCGGCGGAGAAGCCCTCCCCGGCGTCCTTCTCGGTCTTCGGCTGCTCACTCCCGCAGGCCGTCAGCGTGCCGGCCAGCAGGGCCACGGCGGCGAGCGACGCGGCTCGCTGGGCGCCTCTCACCGGAGGGTGACCGTCTGCTGGGTCTTGTTGTCGGCCTCGTCGGACTCCGCGACCGCGTTGGTGGGGTCGACGACCCCGGTCACCGCGTGCGTGGCCTGCCCGCTCGGCTTCCACGTCACCGTGACCGTCTTGGTGGCCCCCGCCGCCAGGTCGGTCGTGGTCACCAGGCCGACCTGCTTGCGCCCGTCGAGGACCTGCGTGGCGATGCTCGGCAGGGTCTTCGTGCCGGTGTTCTCGACCTGGAGGGTCGCGGTGAGCTGGTTGCCCGACGGCGTCACCTTCAGCGACGAGAGCGTCGCGTTGGTGACCGCGGGGTCGTAGGCGCCGAACAGCGTCTTGCCACCGCTCTGCCGGGCGATCGTGGCGTAGGCGTCGCGGCCCTGGTGCTGCGGGTCGGAGACGCAGGCGTCGATGCAGCCGTCGGCGAAGGCGACCTCGACCCCGCCGTGGTCGTCGGTGGTGACGTCGATGAAGTCGAGCAGGTTGCGGTCGTTGCCGCAGGTCGTGCCACCGGTGCAGATCGACCCGACCTGGACCGGGTCGTTCGGCGTGGCGTCGCTGGTCACCCAGGTCTTGCCACCGTCGTAGGTCGTGTCGACGTACAGGTGCCACTCACCGTGGAAGTTCGCGTTGTCCTGGTAGTTGCCACCGGTCGGCGTGCCGAGGTAGGCGATCGAGGCCCGGTCGTCGTCGCCGGCGACCACGGTCGGGAAGACGGCGTTCTGGATGCCGTACTTCGTGCCGACCGTCTGCCGGTCGGTCCAGGTCTTGCCCTGGTCGCGGCTGACGGCCACACCGGGCTTGCCGTCGGCGCCCACGTAGCCGAAGTAGACCGTGCCGTTCGAACCGACGCCCACCGAGGGGTCGGAGTCGCCGGGGGTGGCGCCGGGGACCTTGGAGACGGTCCAGGAGGTGCCGTTGTCCTTGGACACGACGGCGGCCTGGTCGGCGCCGCAGCCCTTGTTGGGCAGGTAGGCCGTGCCGTCGGGGGCGACCTTCACGTGGCCGTGCAGGCCGCCGCAGTCCAGCAGGCTGTAGGTCGGGACGCCCGCGCCGAAGGTGGTGCCGCCGTCACGCGAGACCGCGCAGAAGGCGGTGGCGATGTCCTGGCTGCAGTAGTAGACCGCGTTCTTGTAGCTGGAGGTCGGGAGCGCGCCCACGCCGTTCGCGGAGAACGGGCCGCCGCCGATCGTCTGGTGGTCGACGCCGGAGGGGATGCCGCCGCCGGTGGACGGGGACCAGGTCTTGCCGTCGTCGTCGGTGTAGCAGGTGGCCGAGTCCGCGCCGGTCAGCTGCGACTCGAAGGTCCGGCCGGTCTCGTGGTCCGTGAACAGGATCGGGTCCAGGCTCACCGTGCTGCCCTGGGGGCAGCCGTTGCCGGCGTTGGCCGACGCATCGGTCCAGGTCGCCTTCGCGGGGGACGCCGTGTCGTCGAAGGCCACCTTGTACGTCGAGAGGGAGGACTGGAAGAGCGTGTTGCCGGTCTTGTAGCTGGTGCCGATGGACGGCTCGCCCGCGTTGTTCGCGTCGGGCAGCGAGCCCGGTGCCGCGTAGTCGGTGAAGCTCGGCGGGGTGTCGGTGCCGGGCGCCGGGTTGGCGGGCGTCTCGCCCAGGGTCGCGGTCGCGTTGTAGGACTCGCCCACCGGGGCGTAGGGAACCACCCGCACGGTGTAGTCGCCGGAGTTCGGCGGCAGCACGACCTGCTCGGGGTCGGCGCTCGACGCGGCGCTGCCGACCACGTTGCCGGCCTGGTCGAGCACGTACACGTCGAAGTCGGCCGCGGTGTTGGTCCACGCCACCTTGACGTCGAGCGTGTGCGTGCTGCCGTAGCCGGCCGGCGTGCTCACGTGCAGGGTGTAGTCGTCGCACGACTGCGGCAGGCTGCAGTCCGGCTGGTCGAGGGCGTTGCCGGTGGCGTTGGGGGTCACGAAGGGTCCTCCGGACCAGGACGTGCTCGTGCTCGTGTCGCTGACCGTGCCCTCGTTCGGGGTGGCCGCGTCGGCCGTCCCGATCGTCAGGGCACCCGCGAGCAGCGCGAACGTCGCCGTGAACCGTGCTGTCCTGCTCCGAACCCACCGCTTGCCAACGCGCATGCCGATGCCCTTTTCCGTCGTCCCGTGGCGGTATCGCCTGGTTGATGCAACGAAGGACTTCCCCCCAGGTCACGGCCGCAATCGTGGACTCTCGAGTCCGGATGCCAGGATGCGCTCATGAGCGACGAGTTCCTCGACCTGCTGTACGGCGAGGCGCCCCGCGAGGCCTTCGACACGGTGGTGACCGCCGCGATGGAGGCAGGCCTCGACGGCGAGGAGCTCGACCGGCTGCGCCGGCACCGGGCGGTGGCGCTGCGGATCCGAGAGCAGATGGAGCGGCAGCGCCAGCGCGAGGCGGAGATGTCCGCGCTCTACGAGACGGCCAGCGACCTCACCGCGATCCGCGACGTCGACGAGATCCTCACCGCCATCGTGCGCCGGGCCCGCTCCCTGCTGCACGCGGACATGACCTACCTGTCGCTCAACGACGAGGCCGACGGCGCGTCGTACATGAAGGTCACCGACGGCGCGCTCACCCCGGAGTTCCGCAGGCTCCGGCTGCCGCTGGGCACCGGGCTGCTGGGGCTGGTGGCGCAGACGGGGGAGCCGTACTACACCGAGGACTACCAGCACGACTCGCGCTTCCTGCACCGCGAGTTCATCGACAGTGCCGTCGACGGCGAGCGGATCCGGGCGATCCTCGGCGTGCCGCTGACGGTCGAGGGCAAGGTGATCGGGGCGCTGCTGGCGGTGCACCGCAACGTGCGGCGGTTCCCGCCGCGCGAGGTGTCGCTGCTGATGTCGTTCGCCGCGCACGCCGCGGTCGCGCTCGAGAACGCCCGGCTGTTCGAGCAGATCGACCGCGCCAACCGGCAGGTGCGCGCGCAGGCCGAGGCCGTCGAGGTGGCCGCGAACGCCCACGACCGGCTGACCGACGTGCTGCTGCACGGCGGCGGCGTCTCCGACGTCGCGGACGTGGTCGCGGGCGTGCTGCGCGGCCGGCTGGTCGTGCTCGACAGCGAGGGCCATCGCCTGGCCGGGGCGGGGACGGAGTCGCTGGACGGCCTCGACGACGCGGTGGCGGAGGCACGCGCCTCCGGACGGTCGGTCGCGGTGGAGCGGCCGGACGGCCCGGCGTACGTCGCCGTCGCGCTGGCCGGCACCGAGCACCTCGGGACGCTGCTGCTGCACGGCCTCAACCACGAGCTCGGCCTCGCCGACCGGCGCACCCTCGAGCGCGGCGCCCTGGTCACCGCGCTGGTGCTGCTGTTCAGCCGCTCGGTCGCCGAGGCGGAGGAGCGCGTGCGCGGCGAGCTGCTCAGCGACCTGATCGGGCGCCGTGACCTGGACCTGTCCCGGCTGCGTGAGCGGGCCCGTCGCCAGCACGCCGACCTGGACGCCCCCGGCGTCGTCGCCGTCGCCCGGGTCGAGGGGCTGGAGCGGCACCGCGCCGCCCAGGTGGCGGCCCGGCTCGGCGGCGAGCTCCAGGGGCTCGCGGGCGAGCACGACGGCCGCGTGGTCCTGGTCGCCCCCGGGGAGCCGCTCGCCGTCGGCCGGTCGCTGCGCGAGCGGGTGCATGCGGCCGGTGGCAGGTGCACGGTCGGCGTCGCGCGGACGGCCCGCGGCCCGGCCAAGGTCCCCGAGGCGTACGCCGAGGCCCGCCGGTGCCTCGACACGCTGGTCACGCTGGGCCGCACCGGCGAGGTGAGCGACCCCGCAGGCCTGGGGCTCGCCCGGCTGCTGCTCGGCCAGAACGGGCCCGACGAGCTCGCCGCCTTCATCGACAGCCAGGTCGGCCCGGTGCTCGCCTACGACGAGAAGCGCGGCACGGAGCTGGTCGGCACTCTCGAGGCGTGGTTCGCCAGCGGTGCCCGGCCCGCGGAGACCGCCAAGCGGCTGCACGTGCACCCCAACACCGTCAGCCAGCGGCTGGACCGGATCGGCACGCTGCTCGGCGACGACTGGCGCGACCCGGCCCGCGGGCTGGACGTGCAGCTGGCGCTGCGGCTCTACCGTCTCCGCGCGACCTAGAGTCCGGATCCCCGGTCGCCCGAGGCGCCGGGAGTCGCCCGTTTGCGCATGCTTTCTGCCTGCCGCAGGCGGGAGCACATAGAGAAGCCGACTTCGTGTGGGTCCAGCACATAGGGCCGGGTGGTCGGTTCGCC
>DASTGV010000064.1:0-3782 GCA_035718765.1 Nocardioidaceae bacterium | reverse complement strand
GTCACGGCCGTCTCCCTGACGGCGGGACTGGTCTCCGCCGCGCCCTACTGGACGGCCGCCGCCCTGGTCCGCAGCCTCCGGCACGACATGGTCTGCCGCCCCGGCCAGCCGGACCCCGACGTCGTGGACCTGCGGGACGCGCTGCCGCTCACCGAGGCCCTGCGGCAGGCCGTGCTGGCCGACGGTGTGGGCGGGCGGGCCTCCGGCCGCGAGGCCAGCGACCCGTCCTGGGTGCGCGACTCGTGGGTGGAGCGGTCCCTGGCCGCCACCCGGCTGCCCGGCAGCACCCTGCTCAGCTCCGCCCTGCACGTCGCCGACCACCGCGTCCGCGGCCTGCTCTCCCTCCTCCGCTGACCCGGGTCGAAGTCCGGCCGACCCGGGCGTCGGGCAGGACGTGTCACCGGCGGCCGGGCTCCGTCCGTGCCGCGGCCAGCGCCCCGGCACGATCGAGCCAGGCCCGGAGGGTCGCTGCCGCCGCTCCGGAGTCGATGGCCGTCGCGGACCTCTCCAGGCAGTCGGCCAGGACGTCGTGGAAGCTACCTCGGGTGAGCTCCCGTGTCGCGAGGGCCGCGGCAGCGTTCAGGACGACGGCATCACGCACCGGCCCTGGGATCGCGTCGAGCACGTCGAGCACGACCTGTGCGTTGTAGCGGGCGTCACCGCCACGCAGCGACCCCGGCTCGCTGCGTGCGATCCCGTGGTCGAGCGGGTCGATGGTCAGCTCGCGGACGCGCCCGCCGGTGACGACCCAGAGGGTGCTGGGGCCAGTGGTCGTGACCTCGTCGAGACCGTCGTGTCCACGGACGACGATGGCGTCGGCTCCGCCTCCGGCGAGCACCCGGGCGATCGTCGGCGCTGCCGCCCTGCTGGCGCAGCCGACGAGTGAGTGCGACGGGCGGCCCGGGTTCGTCAGTGGGGCGACGTAGTTGATCGCGGTCGGGACCCCGAGAGCCTTCCGCACGGCGCTCGCGTGGCGCAGTCCGGGCACGAAGCGGGACGCCAGCGTGAACCCGATGCCGACCTCGTTGACGCAGTGCGCTACCTCCTGGGGGCCGAGGTCCAGGGGAAGCCCCAGGACCTCGAGGACGTCGGCGGCTCCGGCCTTGCCGGAGGCGGACCGGCCTCCGTGCTTCAGCACCCTGGCGCCGGCGGCGGCCGCAACGATGGCCGCCATGGTGCTGACGTTCACCGTGTGCGCGCCGTCGCCGCCGGTGCCGACCAGGTCGAGCAGACCGTGGCCGTCGACCGGCAGGGGCACGGCGTCCTGCATCAGTGCCTCCAGAAAGCCGAGCAGCTCCTGAGGCGACTCTCCCTTGCAGCGGAGGGCGACCAGGAAGCCGGCCAGCTGCGCCTGCTCCGCATTCCCGAGCGCCACCTCGCGCATGGCCCACCGCGCCTCGGTCGCGGTCAGGTCGGAGCGGTCGACGAGGCGGGCCAGCAACGCGGGCTACGAGAGGTCGTCGCCGGTTCGGGTGGCGGGGAGGGCCTGCGGCCGGACGGACGGGTCGGGATCGGGCATCGGAGCCGTACCTTTCGGGTGCCGGCAGGCCCGAGCAGCACAGAACCCACCGGGTGAGGGGTGGGTTCGAGCAGCACCAGGAAGCGTCCCCACCTACAGGGGACGCCACCAGGCAGTGGCTGGGGTGCGCACGCGCAGGACCCTAGCAAGTGCTGGGCGGGCCGAGGATGCCGTCGAGAGGGGGCTCAGGCCAGGTCGAAGACCAGGCAGGAGCTGGTCGCGGTGGCCAGCAGCCGGCCGCGGCCGTCGGTGAGGGTCGCCTCGGCCAGCACCATCCGCCGCCCCCGGTGCACGACGCGACCCTCGCACGTCACGCGTCCGGTGTCGGTGGTCATGCCGCGCAGGAACTTCACGTTGAGGTCGACGCTGGTGTAGCCGACGCCCGCGGGCAGCGTCGAGTGCACGGCGCATCCGGCCGCGGAGTCGAGCAGGGTCGCGAACACACCGCCGTGCACGGACCCGATCGGGTTGTAGTGGTGCTCGGCCGGCTCGAGCGAGAACACCGCCCGACCGTCCTCCACCAGGTCCAGGTCGAAGCCGAGCGTGGTGGCGATCGGGGGCGCCGGGAGCCGCCCGTCGCGCACGGCCTCGAGCAGCGCCAGGCCGGGCTCCCGGCCGACCTGGGAGGCGGTGACGGCCGGGTCGGCCCAGGTGGTGGTCCGCTCGCGGACCGTGCCGGTGTGCTCGTCGGTCGTCGTCATCGCAGCTCCTCTGGCCGGACACAGGTGAATGGACTTCACCTCTGTCATGGTGACAGAGACGAGTAGCCTACGGCTATGTCGTCCACGTCACGTTTCCTGCTCGACCCCGCGCCCGCGGGGCTCGCGCTGGTGCAGGATCTGGTGAACACCCGCCCCGCCGCGCCGTACGGACTGCGGGACCTGCTGGGCACAGTCACGGACGCGCAGCGGTTCACCGGCGAGGTCGTGCGCGCCTGGAAGGAGCACTCCGGCGCGGCGGGCAGCCCGGGCAGGATCACCTCCGCCGACGTGGTCGGGCTGCGCCGGCTCCGCCGGGACGTCGAGCGGGCGCTGCACGGCGAGGGCGACCTCGACGTCCGGACCGCGGCGCGGCTCGAGGTCCGGTCCGGGGGAGTCGTGGGCGTGCAGCCGACCGGGCGCGGTGCGCGCTGGGTGGCCGGGGCCGTCTGGGCCGAGGTGCTGCTCGCCCAGCACGACGGGCAGTGGGCGCGGCTCAAGGTGTGCCGCAACCCGGTGTGCCCGTGCGCCTACTACGACCGCTCGCGGAACAACAGCCGGGTCTGGCACGACGTGCGCACCTGCGGCAACGTCGCGAACCTGCGGGCGTCGCGTGCGCGCCGCAGGGCCGCGGCCGGATGAGGCGGCGCGCCTGAGAGAATCGGGGTCCACGAGGGAGGCGGGGACCAGGTGCAAGGCGTCGTCGAGGGTTTCGCCACGATCGGCGTCGTCATCGGTCTCGGGGTGCTCCTGGCCCAGCTGGGCGTCCTCGACCTCGCCGCCCAGCGGATGCTGTCGCGGCTCTCGTTCTTCGTGGCCAGCCCCGCCCTGATGGTGACCGTGCTCGGTCGGGCCGACGTCGCCAACGTGCTCTCCCGCAGCCTGGTCGCCACCGCGTCCGCGGTCCTGGTGTGCGCCGTCCTCTACCTGCTCGCCGCGCGGCTCGTCTGGCACAAGCCGGTCGCGGACACGGTGATCGGCACCCTGTCGGCGGTCTACGTGAACGCCGGCAACCTCGGGCTGCCGATCGCGGCGTACGTCCTCGGCGACGCCGCCCTGGTGGCGCCCACGCTGCTGATGCAGCTCCTGGTCCTGCAGCCCCTCGCGCTGGCGGTCCTGGACCACGCGGTGTCCGGGCGGGGCTTCTCGCCGGCCCGGGCGCTCACCCGGCCGTTCACCAACCCGCTGACCGTCGGCTCGCTCGTGGGTCTCCTGCTCGCGGTGACCGGGGCCGACCTGCCCGGCGCCGTCGAGGACCCGCTGGTGCTCATCGGCGGGATGGCGGTGCCGTCCATGCTGCTCGCGTACGGCGTCTCGCTGCGTCTGGGGCCGCGCCCGGGTCACGGCACCTCGACCGCGGAGATCGGCTACATCACGGTCCTGAAGCTCGTCGTCCAGCCGGTCGCGGCGTACGTCGCGGGCCGGGCCCTCCTGCACCTCGACGACCGGGCCCTGTTCGCGGTGACGGTGCTCGCCGCACTGCCCACGGCGCAGAACATCTTCGTGCACGCGACCCGCTACGGGCGGGCGGAGGTGCTGGCGCGCGACTCGATCTTCGTCACGAC
>DASTGV010000063.1:0-7877 GCA_035718765.1 Nocardioidaceae bacterium | reverse complement strand
ATGACCAACCTCGAGGGCCGGGTGCTGCGCCGCCGCCGCGCGGTGGACCCGCCCGGCGAGGTCCGGGACGAGCTGTCCGTGCTCGCCGAGCTCGCGCGGCGCCTCGGCTGCGCCGCCCACTTCGGCACCGACGCGCGCGAGGTCTTCGAGGAGCTCGGCCGGGCCAGCAGCGGCGGCGTCGCGGACTACGCCGGCATCGGCTACGACCGGCTGGACGCCGGCGAGGCGCTGCACTGGCCGTGCCCCGCGGCCGACCACCCCGGCACGCCGCGGCTGTTCCTCGACCGCTTCGCGACCCCGTCCGGCCGGGCCCGGATGACCGCCGTCCGGCCCGGCCGGCCCGCCGACGACCTGAGGCCCGACGCGCCGCTGTTCCTGGTGACCGGCCGGCTCCTCGCGCAGTACCAGTCCGGCGCGCAGACGCGCCGGGTCCCCACCCTGAACCGCTCCGCCGACGGCCCGTTCGTCGAGATGCACCCGCAGCTCGCGAGCCGGCTCGGCGCCGAGGAGGGCGATCTCGTGACCGTCACGTCCAGACGCGGTGCGACCACCGCACCCGCCCGGGTCAGCCGCGGCATCCGTCCGGACACGGTGTTCATGCCGTTCCACTGGGACGGCTCCGCGAACGTGCTGACCAACGACGCCACCGACCCGGTCTCCGGCATGCCGGACTTCAAGGTGTGCGCGGTCTCGGTGGTGCGCGCATGAGCCGCGAGCGGGTCGTCGTGGTCGGCGCCGGCATGGTCGGCCACCGGCTCGTCGACGAGCTCGTACGTCGCGACCGGGCCGGCCGGTTCGACGTGCACCTGGTCGGCGCGGAGGACTACGCGCCGTACAACCGGATCCTGCTCTCCGACGTGCTGGCCGGGCGCTGCGACCTGGCCGCGCTCGCGCTGCCGGAGCCCGACCCCGAGCGGGTCTGCTTCCACCGCGGCACCGCGGCGGTGGCCGTCGACCGGGAGGCCGGCGAGGTGCTGCTCGACGACGGGCAGCGGCTGCCCTTCGACCACGTCGTGCTCGCGACCGGGGCGGACGCGTTCGTGCCGCCGATCGCCGGGCTGGCCGACGGGATGCCGCGGCACGCCCACGTGCTGCGCAGCCTCGACGACTGCCGGGACATCGCCGCGCGGGCGCTCAACGCGCGGCACGCGGTCGTGCTCGGTGGGGGAGTGCTCGGCCTGGAGGCGGCCTGCGGGCTGGTCCGCCGGGGCGTGCGGGTGACCCTGCTGCACATCGCCGGGCACCTCGTCGAGACCCAGCTGGACGAGGCGCCGGCCGGCGTCCTGCAGGAGTCGCTGTCCGACCTCGGGGTCGACGTCCGGACCGCGACCGGGATCGCCGAGGTGGTCGACGCGGACGGCGAGCTCCACGCCGTCCGGCTCAGCGACGGCCTGGAGCTGCCCACCGACCTGCTGCTGCTCTCGTGCGGGGTCCGTCCCCGCGTCGACCTGGCGCGGGCCGCCGGTCTGCCGGTCGAGCGCGGCGTCGTGGTCGACGCGGACCTCGCGAGCCCCGTGGACGCCCGGGTGCACGCAGTCGGCGACTGCGCGCAGCCGCCCGAGGGTGGCACCGGCCTGGTCGGCCCGGGCTGGGCGCAGGCGGCCCGGCTCGCCGCGCGGCTCACCGGCACCACGGCCCCGACCGCCGGCGGTGGCACCCCCGCCGTGCGGCTCAAGGCCGCCGGCGTCGACCTGGTGACGATGGGCGCGCCCGGCGAGCACGACCGGGTGGTCACGCTCAGCGACCCGGCCGGTCGCCGGCACGTCCAGGTGGCCGTCGGCGGGGACCGGCTCACGGCCGTGACCTGCGTGGGCGCACCCGACCTGGGCGCCTCGCTGGCGGTCGCCTTCGACCGCGCGACGCCGGTGCCGACCGACCCGCTGGCCCTGCTGCTGCCCGAGCGTGCGGAGGAGGACGGCTCCCCGGCGCTGATGCCCGGGTCCACCCCGGTGTGCCGCTGCAACGGCGTGTCGAAGAAGGACGTGGTGGCCGCGTGGGAGGACGGCGCCGCGAGCGTGCAGGAGGTGGCCGCGAGCACCCGGGCCACCACCGGCTGCGGCGGCTGCCGGTCCGTGGTGTGCGGGCTCGTGGACTGGCTGAACGCCAGCGACCCCCCGGCCGCGCAGTCCTCACAGCGGGACCCCGACCGGCGTGAGGCACATGTTGCGGGCACGCAACACGACGCTGCGCGCGACGAAATCTCGGCTTCCTAGGTTGGCGGACATGGATCAGAAACGACTCGTCGTCATCGGCGGAGGGATGGTCGCGCACCGGCTCGTGGAGGCCATGCGCGACCGGGACGCCGACGGCGCCTGGCGGATCGACGTGTTCACCGAGGAGTCGCGGCCGCCCTACGACCGCGTCGCCCTCACCACCTTCTTCTCCGGGCGCGACCCCGAGGACCTGCTGCTCGGCGACCCTGCACTGTGGCGCCAGGAGGGAGTGCGGCTGCACACCAACAGCCAGGTGAGGAGGATCGACACCGAGGCACGCCAGGTGCACGCCCGCGGCCGGGTCTACGACTACGACGCCCTGGTGATGGCGACCGGCTCGTCGGCGTTCGTGCCGCCGGTCGAGGGCGCGGACCTGCCCGGCAGCTTCGTCTACCGCACCGTCGACGACGTCGCCGAGCTGCGCGCCTGGGTCGAGCACCGGGAGCGCGAGCACGACCGGCCGGTGCGCGGCGCGGTCGTCGGCGGCGGCCTGCTCGGCCTGGAGGCCGCCGGCGCGCTGCAGGCGATGGGCGTCGAGACCACCGTGGTCGAGTTCGCGCCGCGGCTGATGGCGCTGCAGGTCGACGACGGCGGCGGCGAGGGCCTGCGCCGGCTGATCGAGCGGCTCGGCATCAGCGTGCGCACGTCGACCGCGACGTCACGCGTCAAGGCCGGTCGGCACGGTCGCGTCGGCCGGATGGAGTTCTCCGACGGCGAGAGGCTGCCGGTCGACGTGGTGGTCTTCGCCACCGGCGTCCGGCCCCGCGACGAGCTCGCCCGCGACGCGGGGATGGCCGTCGGCGAGCGGGGCGGCGTCGTCGTCGACGACACGTGCGCGACCGCCGTACCCGACGTCTACGCGGTCGGCGAGGTGGCCTGCATCCAGGGCCGCACCTGGGGCCTGGTGGGACCCGGCAACACGATGGCCGAGGTCGTCGTGGACCGGCTGCTCGGCGGGGCCGCGACGTTCCCGGGCGCGGACACCTCCACCAAGCTCAAGCTGCTCGGCGTCGACGTGGCGTCCTTCGGCGACGTGTTCGCCGCCCAGCCGGGGAGCCTCGAGGTCGTCTACGCCGACCCGGTGGCCGGTGTCTACAAGAAGCTCGTGCTGTCCGACGACGCCCAGACCCTGCTCGGGGGAGTGCTGGTCGGGGACGCGACGGCGTACGCCTCGCTGCGTCCGATGGTCGGCAGCGCCCTCGGGTCCGACCCGACCGCCTGGCTGCTGCCCGAGGGCAGCGCGCCGGCGCCGGGCGCCAACCTGCCCGACGAGGCCGGCGTCTGCTCCTGCAACAACGTGTCCGCCGGTGCGATCCGGTGCGCGGTGACCGAGCAGGGCTGCACCGACCTCGGCGGGGTGAAGGCGTGCACCAAGGCGGGCACGTCGTGCGGCTCGTGCCTGCCGCTGGTCAAGAGGCTGATGACCACCGAGCTGGAGAAGTCGGGGGTCGAGGTCAGCAACGCGCTCTGCGAGCACTTCGACGTCAGCCGGGCGCAGCTCTTCGACATCGTCCGGGTCACCGGGCTGCGCACCTTCAGCGAGATCATCGCCGGGCACGGCCGCGGTCGCGGGTGCGACATCTGCCGGCCCGTCGTCGCGTCGATCCTGTCCTCGCTCGGCGAGGGGCACGTCCTCGACACCGACCAGGCGCGGCTCCAGGACACCAACGACCACGCGATGGCCAACCTCCAGAAGGACGGGACCTACTCCGTCGTACCCCGCATCCCCGGCGGCGAGGTCACGCCCGAGGGGCTCCTGGTGATCGGGCAGGTGGCCAAGGACTTCGGGCTGTACACCAAGATCACCGGCGGCCAGCGGATCGACCTGTTCGGTGCCCGGATGGAGCAGCTCCCGGACATCTGGCGGCGGCTGGTCGCGGCGGGCTTCGAGTCCGGTCAGGCCTACGGCAAGGCGGTGCGCACCGTGAAGTCGTGCGTGGGCACCTCGTGGTGCCGCTACGGCGTGCAGGACTCCGTCGGCCTCGCGGTCGCGCTGGAGCTGCGCTACCGCGGCCTGCGCTCGCCGCACAAGATCAAGCTCGGCGTCTCCGGCTGCGCCCGGGAGTGCGCCGAGGCGCGCAGCAAGGACGTCGGCGTGATCGCCACCGACAACGGCTGGAACCTGTACGTCGGCGGCAACGGCGGCTTCACGCCCCGGCACGCGCAGCTGTTCGCGGAGGACCTCGACACCGACACGCTGGTGCGGACCATCGACCGGTACCTCATGTACTACGTGCGCACCGCCGACCGGCTCCAGCGCACCGCGTCGTGGATGGAGTCGGTCGAGGGCGGCCTCGAGGCCGTGCGGGCGGTCGTGCTCGACGACAGCCTCGGCATCGCCGCCGACCTCGACGCGGCGATGGCCCGCCACGTCGACAGCTACCAGGACGAGTGGGCCGCGACGCTGAACGACCCGGAGAAGCTCAAGCAGTTCGTGTCGTTCGTCAACGAGCCCGAGACACCCGACCCGACGCTGGCCTACGTCGAGGAGCGCGGCCAGAAGCGGCCGGCCACCGCCTCCGAGCGCGAGGCGGTCCTGGTGGCCGGCCCGACCCTGGAGGTGCGGTCGTGAGGCTCTTCCCGGTCGAGCGGCTGGTCCCCGAGCGCGGTGCCGCGGTCCTCGTCGACGGGCAGCAGGTGGCGCTGTTCCTCGTCGACGGGTCCGTGTACGCCGTGTCTCACCACGACCCGTACAGCGGGGCCAACGTGATGGCCCGCGGTATCGTCGGCTCCTCCGGAGAACGAGTCACCGTCGCCTCGCCGATGTTCAAGCAGGTCTTCGACCTCGCCACAGGCGTCTGCCTCTCCGAGCCCGCCGTGCGGCTCCCGGTGTGGCGGACCTGGATCGAGGAGGGATTCGTGCACGTCGACCCTTCACCCGCATCGTGAGCAGCGTCCCGCCGGTGCTGGCGGGCTGCCGCGTCCTGGTGACCGCGCAGCGGCGCAGCGACGAGCTGTCCGGTGCGCTGGTCCGTCGCGGCGCGGAGGTGGTCGTCGCGCCCACCCTCGGCGTGGTGCCGCACATCGACGAGGAGACGCTGCTGGCCCGGACCCGCGACATCCTGAGCGGCGGCGTGGACACCCTGGTCGTCACCACCGCGATCGGGTTCCGGGGCTGGCTGGACACCGCCGAGACCGCCGGTCTGGCCGAGGAGCTGCTCGCCGTGCTCGACACGGTGCGCCTGGTCGCCCGCGGCCCCAAGGCACGGGGAGCCCTGCAGGCGGCGGGCCTCCGGGCCGACTGGGTCGCGGAGTCCGAGACCTCGGCCGAGATCGCCGACTTCCTGGTGACCGAGGGGGTCGCCGGCCAGCGCATCGCCGTGCAGCACCACGGCGCCGGCGACGACGGGCTCGACGCCCGGCTGTCGGAGGCGGGCGCCTGCGTGCTCGCGCTCGAGGTGTACCGCTGGGGCCCGCCGCCCGACGCCGCCGCCGTCGAGGACTCGGTGCGGCAGCTGGTCGCCGGCTGCTTCGACGCGGTCGTCTTCACCTCCGCGCCCGGCGCCGCCGCGTGGCTGCGCGAGCTTGCCCGGCACGACGCCACCGACGCGGTCCGCTCGCTGGTGGTGCGCGGACGGGTGCTCGTCGCGGCCGTCGGGCCGGTCACCGCCGAGCCGCTCGTCGTGGCGGGGATGCGGCCCGTCGTACCCGACCGGTCGCGGATGGGCGCCCTCGTCCGCCGCGTGATCATGGACCTCGGCGACGCGTCACTCGGTGTCGAGACCGCCGGGGGAGTGCTGCACCTGCGGGCGTCCGCCGCGACCCTGGACCACACCGTGCTGCCGGTGTCGCCGTCCGGGCTGGCGGTGCTCCGCCGGCTGGCCGACACCCCGGGCCAGGTCGTGAGCCGCGACGAGCTGCTGCGGGTGCTGCCCGGTGCCTCCGGCGACCCGCACACCGCCGAGGTGGCCGTGGCGCGGCTGCGCGAGGCCGTGGGCTGCCCGGGTCTCGTGCGCACGGTGATCAAGCGCGGCTACGTCCTCACGCTGGCCTCCGACCCGGTGCACGCATGACCGCGCTCGTCGCCTGCGCCCACGGGACGCGCTCCGCTGCCGGTCGCGCCGCCGTCGCCTCGCTGGTGTCCGCGGTGCGGGCCGCCTCGTCCGCGCCGGTGCTCGACGCGTTCGTGGACGTGCACGGGCCGTACGTCTCCGACGTGGTCGCCTCCGTCTCCGGCGACGCCGTCGTGGTGCCGCTGCTGCTCGCGCCGGGCTACCACGTGCGGGTGGACATCACCCGGGCCGCGGCCCCCTGGTCGTCCGCGGTGGCGCCCTGCCTCGGACCGTCACCGCTGCTCACGTCCCTGCTCGTGGACCGGCTGCACGCCGCCGGCGCGCGGCCCGGGGACGCCGTCGTGCTCGGCGCGGCCGGGTCGTCCGACGACGCGTCCGACGTGTCGGTGCGTGCCGCCGCCCGCTCCCTGTCGGTGGCCTGGGGTGCCCCGGTGTCGGTGGCGTACGGCGCGTCGCGGTCACCGTCCCTGGCCGCGGAGGTCGCCCGTCTCCGGTCGGTCACGTCGGGACGGGTCGTGGTCGCGTCGTACCTCCTGGCCACCGGGCACTTCCACCGCCGCATCCTCGACGCCGGCGCCGACCTGGTGACCGCGCCGCTGCTGGGCGAGGGATCTCCGGATCCGAGGCTGGTCGAGCTCGTGCTGGAGCGGTTCGAGGCCGCGCACCCGACGGGTCGGGCGGCGGCGTACGGGTAGACCACCTCCGAGGACCGGTCCGCGCGGACCGCGTCGGTGCCAGACTGGCTGACGATCCTGGAGGGTGCGCATGACGGTCGTCTTCAATGCTCCTGGCGCCGGTGAGACCTGGAGCGCGGGTGGGGCGGACTTCCGGGTGCTCGCCGACGGCAGCGCCGTCGACGGGCGCTGGGGCCTCGTCCAGTGCACCCTGGCGCCAGGATGGGCCGGCCCGCCGCAGCACATCCACCGCGAGCACGACGAGAGCTTCTTCATCCTGACGGGCACCGTGAAGTTCACCAGCGGTCACGATGAGCTGCTCGCCACGAGTGGCGCTCTGGTCACCGCGCCCATCGGTGTGCCCCACGCCTTCAGCAACGCGGACGAGCAGGCGCCGGCGAGCCTGATGTGCACCGTCACGCCCGAGCGGTACATCGGCTACCTCAAGGAGCTGGCCTCGCTGACCCCCGGGCCTGACGGTCGCCTCGCCGTGGCCGACATCCTGGACGTCATGAGCCGGTACGGCACCGAGCCCTACCGGCCGGACTGACCCGCGGGAGTGGAGGCGGTCCGATCCTCAGCGGACCCTGTCTGGGCAGTGCTCAGACATGGCTCACCTGCACGAGTCACCGACGCGTCGTACGGTTCCGCACACTCATCAACTCGGCCGATGTGCGGCCGGTCCGACGCGCGTATCGTCGATCGCCTGCTCACCAGTCGTTCGGCTGCTTTCTTCAGCTGAGTGGAGGACGTCGATGAAGTACATGATCAGCTGGTACGAGCGCCCGCAAGGTTCGGCAGCGGAGTACGAGAACGTCCAGAAGCGGATACTCGAAGTGTTCGCTGAATGGCAGGCGCCCTCAGATCTGAAGATCGAGCTGTTCGTCGTGCGGGTCGGCGAATGGGGCGGCCACATGCTGGTGGACTGCGACGACCCGCTCACCGTGCACAAGCTCTGCTCGACGTTCGCCGCCTTC
>DASTGV010000062.1:0-2452 GCA_035718765.1 Nocardioidaceae bacterium | reverse complement strand
CGGCCCCTGGCCGTCGTCGGCCACAGCAGCCCGACCGCGGCCGGGTAGACGTTCTGCACCTTCAGGACGCCGACCGCCCAGAGCAGCCCGCGCGCGCTCATACCGGCCGGCCGAATTGGTGACGGATCGATCGGGCGCCTGAGGCGTTGCGGCGGCATTCTCCTCGGAGGAGCCGCCATGCCCGCGCCTTCGTCCATCGGCACCGACCACGACCCGGCCGAGCTGCGCCGCCTCGCCCGCCGCGAGCGCGACGGTCGGGTCAGCGCCCGCCTGCTCGCGCTCGCCAACGCTCTCGACGGCTTGCCGCGCGAGGAAGCCGCGAGGCTCGCCGGGATGACCGGCCGGACGCTCGGGGACTGGGTCCACCGCTACAATGCGGAAGGCGTCGAAGGTCTGCGCGACCGGCCCCGTACCGGCCGACCCTGCGCCTTGGACGAAGGTCGGCAGGCCGCCCTGAAGGCCATGGTCCTGCGCGGCCCGAACCTGGGGCGGGACGGCTGCGTCGCCTGGCGCGCCCGCGACCTGTGCCCCCTGGTCGAGCGCCGCTTCGGGGTGCGCTACAGCGAAAGCGGCATGCTCAAGCTGCTCAAGGGCCTCGACCTCTCGTGGCAGAAGACCCGTCCGGCCCATCCCGAGGCCGACCCGAAGGCGCAGGAGCGGTTCAAAAAACCTTGCCCGGCCTGATCGAGGGGGTCGCGCGCGAGCACCCGGGCGAGCGGGTCGAGCCGTGGTTCATGGACGAGGCCAGGATCGGCCAGAAGGGCCGCCTGACGCACGTCTGGTACCAGAAGGGGGTGCGGCCGCGCGGGGTGCGGCAGCAGGGCTTCGCCTCCGCCCACCTGTTCGGGGCCGTGTGCCCGGGGCGCGGCGAGGGCGTGGCCCTGGTGCTGCCCGAGGTCTCGACCGCCGCCATGGGGGTCTTCCTCGCCGAGCTGGCGCGGGCCGTGCCGGCCGGGACCCACGCCGCGCTGGTGCTCGACGGCGCCGGCTGGCACGTCAGCGAGGACTTGGCCGTGCCGGCGAACCTGACCCTGATCCACCCGCCGCCCTCCAGCCCGGAGTTGAACCCGGTCGAGCGGGTCTGGGAGCACCTGCGCGACCGCTGGCTGAGCCACCGCGTGCTCGCCGGCGGCTACGACGCCGTGGTGGATGCGGCCCGCGCGGCGTGGAACGCGCTCCTGGCCGAGCCGGGGCGGCTCCGCTCGTTGACCGACTTTCCCTGGCTGCCCGCGTCCGTCACCATTTCGTAGGGCCGGTATAAATTGGAGACCTTTGCACGACCGGCAAGTTTCTGGTTCAATGCGAGAAATGGCGCTGGGGTGGGGCGATGGCGCGGCGTGACTTCCGGCAACTCGGGCCGGCGGACGGCATCGTGCGGCGGCGGGGCAAGAAGAGCGAGTGGCTCGAGCGGTTGGACGCGGCGCTCGACTGGCCGGCCCTGGAGACGATCGTCGAAGGCATCTACGCCAGTCGGGAAGGTGGGCTGGCCTACCCGCTGCTGACCTACGTCAAGCTGCTCCTCCTGCAGCAGTGGTACGGGTTGTCGGACGAGGGCCTGGAGGCGGCCGTGGACGACCGGCTGTCCTTCCGCCGGTTCGCCGGCATCCCGCTCTCCGAGAGCGTGCCGGACCACAGCTCGGTCTGGCGCGTCCGCGAGGAACTGGCGAAGCGCGGCCTGGCCGAGCGGCTGCTGGCCGAGGTCAACCGGCAGCTGGACGCGCGGGGGCTGGTCCTGCGTCGCGGCACGCTGATCGACGCCACGATCCTGGACGCGGCGGTGCGGCCGCCGGGCGGCGACGCGGGCGAGGTCTCCGGGCGCGACCCGCAGGCCGGGTGGACCAAGAAGAACGGCAAGAGCCGGTTCGGCTACAAGGCGCATGCCGCCGTCGACGAGGGCAGCGGCTTGGTCCGGGAGGCGGCGATAACCCCGGCCGACGTGCACGACAGCGTCCCGGCCGACGACCTCGTCCAGGGTGACGAAGAAGCGGTCTACGCCGACAAGGCCTACGACAGCGAGGCGCGGCGGGCCGGGCTGCGCGGGCGGGGGATCGAGCCGCGGATCATGTACCGGGCCCGCCGCAACCGGCCGCTCAAGCCCTGGCAGGTGGCCTTCAACAAGGCGGTGGCGCCGGTGCGGGCCGGCGTCGAGCGGCTGTTCGCGACCATGAAGCGGGCCTACGGCCACCGCCGGGTCCGCTACCTCGGCTTGGCGCGCAACGACGTCCAGCTGCAGACCCTGTGTGTCGCCATCAACCTGCGCCGGGCGCTCGTCCTCGGGCTGGCCTGAGGCGCGGAGTCCGTCCGGTGCGGCCTCGGAGGGGCCAGAAGGAGGTCGGAATGAGGCGTTGAGGGTGGCGGACGCATCGACCACCGGCCCGAAGGCGCCGTCAGCCATCTTCGGCGGTGCCGAGCACCCCGCACCTCGATGTCACGCAAAGCTCTCAATATGGCC
>DASTGV010000061.1:0-5036 GCA_035718765.1 Nocardioidaceae bacterium | reverse complement strand
CGTTCGGATGCACCATGGAGGTGATCGCCGGCGATCTCGGCTGGTCCTCGCCGTTCCTTCGGCTTCATCCGACCCAGTTCTGGGAGGCGCGGGACCATGAGCGAGCAGCAGCACCACCACCACCTGCATCTGCACCCGGAGCACCCGCACCCCGCTCCCGGACACCTTCGACGCTCCGTCGGCTTCTACGGCCTGATGTTCGTCTCGCTCGGCTCGATCATCGGGTCCGGCTGGCTGCTGGGTGCATTGAACGCGGCGGAGACCGCGGGACCCGCCTCGATCATCTCCTGGGTCATCGCGGCGGCGATGCTCACCACGCTGGCCCTGGTCTACGCCGAGCTGGGAGCGGCCTACCCGGTCGCCGGCGGCACCGGCCGCTTCCCGTACTTCTCGCACGGGCCGTTGGCGGGCTTCACCGCAGGCTGGGCGTCCTGGCTGCAGGCGGTCGCCATCGCGCCGATCGAGATTCTCGCGGCGATCACCTACGTCAACAGCGTCACGGCGGTCAACCAGAGCTTCCCGATGCTGCACGCGACCGGCGTCAAGGCCGGGCTGCTCAACGGCCGCGGACTCGTGGTCGCGACGCTGCTGATGGTCCTGTTCACCGCCGTGAACCTGGCCGGGGCCAAGTTCATGTCGGAGAGCAACGTCATCGTCGTGCTCTGGAAGACCGCCGTGCCGCTGCTGGCGATCGTCGTCGTCGCCTCGCTGTCCTTCAAGCCCGGCAACTTCACCGCCGGGGGCGGGTTCATGCCGTTCGGCATGCACGGCGTCTTCGCTGCGCTCCCCGCCGGCGTGGTCTTCGCGCTCCAGGGCTTCGAGCAGGCCGTCCAGCTCGCAGGTGAGGCGCGGAACCCGAAGAAGGACCTGTCGCGAGCGATCATCGTGGCGATGACGATCGGGGCGCTGCTCTACACCCTGCTCCAGGTCGTGTTCATCGGCGGCGTGTCGCCGAAGGACATCGCGAAGGACTGGAGCTCGCCGCTGGGCACGAACCCGTCGGACTACGGCGCCTGGTACACCCTGGCCCTGGCGGTGGGTGCGACGTGGCTGGCCGTCGTGCTCATCATCGACGCGGTGATCTCGCCGGCCGGCACCGGCGTGGTGTACCTGGGCACCAGCGCCCGGCTGACCTACGCGCTGGGCGAGGAGTCCGAGCTGCCGGGCGTCCTGTCCAAGACGAGCAAGACCGGCGTGCCGTACGTGTCGATCCTGCTCGCCGCGGTGGTGGGCGAGCTGTGCTTCGGTCCGTTCCCGAGCTGGAACCGCCTCGTCGGCGTGGTCACGGGCGCGACCGCGGTGATGTACGCCTTCGCGCCGGTCTCGCTGGCGGCCTTGCAGCTACGCGACGCCGACCGGGTCCGGGCGTACCGGATGCCGATGCCGAAGGTGCTGCTGCCCACTGCCTTCTGCTCGGCCAACCTGATCCTCTACTGGGGTGGCTTCGAGTTCACCTGGAAGATCGCCGTCGCCCTGGTCGTCGGTCTGATCATCTTCGGCATCGGCACCCAGGTCGCGCAGACCGACGTGATGGCGATGCTGCGCCCGGCGGCCTGGATCGGTCCGTGGATCCTCGGCTCGGTGATCATCGGCGCACTGGGGAGGTACGGCACCGGCAGCCACAGCTGGCTCCCGGAGTGGGTCGACCTGGCGGTCGTCATCGGGTTCAGCCTGGTGATCTTCTACTGGGCGGTCAGCCTGACGATGCCGCACGACAAGGTGGTGACGGCGATCGCCAAGGACCGCGAGCAGATCGAGTACGAGCTGAGCGCCTGACCCGGCCCGCGGGCGAGGGCGGCCGGGTCCGACGAATTGCCACGCCACCGGCGGTCCGGGTTGCATGATCGGACGGTGCCGACCCTGCTGCCCCCGGATCCCACCTTCGTCACCGACAGCGAGCGCAAGGTGTGGGAGCTGCTGCGCGACCAGCTGGGCGACGACGACGTGCTGATCAGCGGACAGCGGGTGTCGAGCCGCGCCAAGGACCACGAGATCGACATCGCGGTGGTCCTCGCCGGTGCGGGCGTCGTCGTGGTCGAGGTCAAGGGCAGCCGGGTCTGGTGCGACGACGACGGCTGGTGGATCGACCGGCGCGGCGCGGCCACCCCGATCGACCCCGTCACCCAGGTGCGGGACTCGCAGTACGCCCTGCGGGCCTGGCTCGAGCAGGACCCCCGCTGGGCGGGCCGTCGACCGGTCCGCTGGGGGCACGCCCTGGTGCTGCCCTACACCCGCGTCGACGACGACTTCATGCTGCCCGACGCCCAGCGCTGGCAGGTCGCGGGCCGCGACGACCTGGGCGACCTGGCCGGCTTCCTGCGCAAGGTCGTGCTCGACCAGCACAACGACAAGCGACTGCTGACCCTGGACGACGTGGAAGCGCTGACGGAGGCGCTCAACGGACGCGGGCTCCCGCAGCGTGACCTGATCGGTGAGGCCGCCGAGCGCGAGGACGAGGTCGAGCGGCTCAGTGCGGAGCAGGCGGTGATCCTGAACGCCGCGAGGCTGCTCAACCGGGTCGAGATCCGGGGTGGCGCCGGCAGCGGGAAGACCTGGCTGGCGGTGGAGCAGGCCCGGCGACTGACGCGGGAAGGTCGCCGGGTGGCGTTGACCTGCTACTCGAGAGGCCTGGCGGCCTGGCTGCAGCGTCGGGTGGCGACCTTCCCCCGCAAGGAGCGGCCCGCCTATGTCGGGACGTTCCACAACCTGGGCGTCGCCTGGGGCGCACCCACCGGCCGCGAGGACGACAGCCAGTTCTGGGAGGTGGAGCTGCCCGAGCTGATGGTCGGCCTCGGCGCCGCGCAGCCGCTCGGCAAGCTCTTCGACGCGGTGATCATCGACGAGGCGCAGGACTTCGCGGACCTGTGGTGGCCGGCAGCCACGGCGGCGTTGAAGGACGAGGACGCGGGCGGGCTGTACGTGTTCTCCGACGAGGGGCAGCGGGTCTTCTCCCGGTTCGGTGGACCGCCGCCGGGACTGGTCCCGCTCGTCCTGGACGTGAACCTCCGCAACACCCGGCAGATCGCGAGCAGCTTCTCGACGCTGGCGCCCATCCGGATGCGGCTCGGCGACGTGGACGGACCCGACGTGCGCTTCGTGGAGTGCCCGTCCGACGTGGCGCTCGACGTCGCGGACGACCAGGTCGACGTACTGCTGGAGGAGGGGTGGCGGGAGGAGGACCTGGCGCTGCTCACCACCGGGAGCCGGCATCCCGAGCAGGTGGCCCGGCAGCAGAAGGGGCCCGACGCCTACTGGGACACCTTCTGGGACCGGGAGCAGGTCTTCTACGGGCACGTGCTCGGCTTCAAGGGGCTGGAGCGACCCGCGGTGATCCTCGCGCTCAACGAGAAGGAGCCGGCGTCGCGGTCCCGGGAGCGGCTGTACGTCGGACTCTCGCGTGCCCGCGACCAGCTCGTCGTCTGCGGGGACCCGGACGTCGTCGAGGAGGTCGGCGGCAGCGCGGTGCTGCGGCACCTGCGATCCGGCAGCAGCAGAAGCAGCGGAACCGTCGGTGCTCGCTCGTAGAGTGGGGACATGGGGGGAAGCATGGGTGAGTTCGCAGGGTTCGACCTGGACCGGAGCACGGAGCGGGCCTGGAGCGGCTTCCAGGCTCGCCTGGCCGACCGGGTCGCCGACCTGTGCGACGACGAGATCGTGGTCGTCGAGGTCGGGTCGGTCGTCGAGGAGGACGCCGACGGCGCCGCGCCGTACGTCCAGTTCTGCGCCTGGGGCGGCACGCTGGTGCGGTGCGAGGTGTCGAGCAACGAGTTCCTCGACACGCAGGTGCGCATCGACCGGGCCGGCGCGGACGCGATCGTCGAGCTGGGCTGGCGGGCACCGACCGCGGGCCGGGACGAGGACGCGGGGGAGGGGTCCGCGAACTTCTTCCTCGATGCCGAGCGCACGGAGGCCGACCGGCTCGCGGTCATGACCACGCGCGTGCTGCGGGACGTCTTCGGGGTGGCCCACCCGGCGTTCCTGGTCGCCGGCGATCTCGTGACCGCGGCCTCGCCGGTGCCGCAGGAGCCGACGGTCGAGGCGCCGGCCACGTTCCCGAGGGACCGCGAGCACCTGCAGGAGCTGGTCGACGCCGCGCTCACGCCGTTCTTCGGGCACGAGCCACGCCACGACGAGGACGACGACATCCCGGTGGTGAGCGGGTCGGCGATGGTGTTCGTGCGGGTGCTGGAGGAGGCGCCGGTCGTCCAGCTGTTCTGCCCGCTCGTCTGCGAGGTGGGTGACCGGGACCGCGCGGCCTTCGAGGTCTCCGTGCTCAACCGGGACCAGCGGTTCCTGAAGTTCGTGCTGTCCGGGGACGACGTGATGGTGCACATGTACCTCCCGGCCTACCCCTTCGCCCCCGAGCACCTGCGCGCGATGCTCGGGCTGATGTCCTCGTCGGTCGACTCGCTCGATGACGACCTGGTGGCCCGGGTCGGCGGTCGGCGGCTGTTCGAGACGACGGAGGACGACGAGGGACCGGAGGAGCCCGACGCCACGGACGAGGAGCACCGCGAGTCCCGGCCGGAGGCGATGCATCCCGCGATGCTGACGCTGCTCCAGCTCGACGCCGAGTCGCCGGGCTCGCTCACCCCGGAGCTGGCGGCGAGCGTGTGCGCGATGGACCGGGACCTGATCCTCGAGCTGATCACCTGGAACAGCGAGCAGGAGACCGCCTGGCGGCAGGCACGTGACCAGGCCGTCCTGCACGGCGACGCCGAGGAGGCCGAGGTCTGCGGTCACGAGGTGAGCCACGCCGAGCAGACCGTCAACCTGCTGCGACGGGCCCTCCGGCTGGTGGTCGAGCGTCAGCTCGATCGGGACCTGCTGGACCAGGGGTACGTCGTGGCGCGCCGCCGCCGCGAGCCACCACGGGAGAAGGACGCGCCCCTGCCGGGACTCGACGCCGAGGAGGCGGGGCTGTTCGACGAGGAGTGACGTCGCGGTCAGCCCTTCGGGGTGACCGGCTCGCCGCAGGTCGGGCACTGGATCTCGTCGACCGGTTCGGACGACTCGCCCTCGGCCCCGCAGTACTC
>DASTGV010000060.1:0-2925 GCA_035718765.1 Nocardioidaceae bacterium | reverse complement strand
CGGGCTCGACGCCGGCGCCGAGGACTACCTCGGCAAGCCGTTCGACGTCGACGAGCTGCTGGCCCGGCTGCGGGCCCTGCTCCGCCGGCACCTGCACCAGGCGACCGGGGTCGCGGTGGCCGGTGGCGTCCTGGACGTCGGCACCCGCTCGGTCCGCCTCGCCGAGGGGGACGAGGTGACGCTCTCCGAGCGTGAGGCGATGCTGCTCACCGTCCTGGCCCGCAACCCCCGCCGCGTCTTCAGCCGTTCAGAGCTGGTCGGCTCGGTCTTCGAGGGCGCCGAGGAGGAGGGCGTCGTCGACACCTACGTGCACTACCTGCGCCGCAAGCTCGGCCGGCCGGTGGTGGAGACGGTGCGGGGGCTGGGGTACCGAGCGGGCCGGCCGTGACGTCGCGCGACGGCGACCCCCGGCGTACGTCGGTCCGGCTCGGCCTGCAGACCGGCCTGCTCGTCGTCGGGGTGCTCGCGGTGGTCGGCCTGCTGATCTTCGTCATCTACGCCCGCGCCGCCGACACGGCCGCCGACACGACGCTGCGCGAGGTCACCAGCAACATCGACCGGCCCAACGAGGCGCCGCCCGGCGTGCACGTCGTCGTGATCACGCCCACCGGCCGGAAGGAGTCGTCCGGGATGCCGGCGGGCTTCCCGGACGAGGCCGCCCTGGCGGCGGTGGCGCGCGACGGGCGCGTCCGCGAGGTGGACCGCACCGTGCACGGGCGCGAGTACACCGTGCGCACCGTGCGCGTGGGCAACCGGGTCACGCAGGCCGTGCTGGACCGCCACGAGATCGTCGAGGAACGCGCCCGCATCCTCACCTCGCTGCTGATCGCCGGCGGCGTGGGCGTCCTGCTCGCCGCGCTCGTCGCGACCTGGCTCGCCCGCCGGGCCATGCAGCCGCTCACCGACAGCCTGGCCATGCAGCGACGGTTCGTGGCCGACGCCAGCCACGAGCTGCGCACCCCGCTGACCCTGCTCAGCACCCGGCTCCAGCTGGTCGCGCGCCGGGCCCGCCAACGTCCCGGTGGCCTGGGCGCCGGCGACCTCGACGGGGTGCTCGCCGACACGAGCCGGCTCACCGAGGTCCTCGACGACCTCCTGATCGCCGCCGACACGCGGGCCGCCGCCGACCGGGTGCCGCTCGACCTCGCGGCCCTGGTCCGGGAGTGCGTCGACGCGGCGTCGGGCGCCGCCGAGGAGGGGAAGATCCGGCTGGTCCTCGTCGCGCCGGCCGAGGTGCGGGTGGCCGGGGTCGCCCCCGCGCTGCGCCGGGCCGTGACCGCACTGGTCGACAACGCCCTCGACCACGCCGTGGACCGGGTCGAGGTGTGCGTCGAGGCCCGCTCGGGGACGGCCACGGTCACCGTCACCGACGACGGTCCCGGCATCGACGAGGACCTGCGACCGCGGGTCTTCGAGCGCTTCACGAGCGGACGGGCCGTCGTCGCGCCGGCCGCCCGCCGGCACTACGGCATCGGGCTCGCGCTGGTCGCGGACGTGGCCGCGGCCCACGACGGCTCGGTTTCGGCCAACAACCGGCCGGACGGTTCCCGCGGCGCCGTGCTGACGCTGACCCTGCCCGTCGTACGCGGCTCCGGGCACCGTCGATAACGGCACCGGGGAGGACACTTTTACGTTGTCCTGAGCCGGTCCCGGCGCAATGTGACGCCCACGCTCCACTAGCGTCACGATTGCGCAACACGGGCGGTTCGCTGCTTGACTCCGCCGCCAACTAGGACGACGTTGACCTATCGGCGCACACCGGTGCGTCTTCAACCCGTCGGGCGCGTGTCCGCCGCCGTCTTCGACCCGAGGAGTCACACCGCGTGAGCACGCCCCTGGAAGTCGAACCGGGCGCCTCGGGCGCCGCGAGCGAGCAGGCGCTCGTCGGCTCGGGACAGCCCATCGAGGGGCGCTCGCTCGGGCAGATCGCCTGGCGCCGGCTGCGCAAGGACAAGGTCGCCCTCGCGGGTGGCTATTTCCTGGTGTTCCTCATCCTCGTCGCGATCTTCGCGCCGCTCATCGTCAAGCTGCTCGGCGACTCGCCCACCGAGTTCCATCAGAACCTCATCGACCCGGCGACCGGCGGCCTGCCGATCGGCCCGCGCGGCGGCCAGAGCTGGCAGCACCTGATGGGGGTCGAGCCGGTCAACGGCCGCGACATCTTCAGCCGGGTCGTCTACGGCGCGCGCATCTCCCTGCTCATCGCGTTCCTGGCCACCGCCCTGTCGGTGGTCATCGGCACGACGCTCGGCACCATCGCCGGCTTCCTGGGCGGCTGGGTCGACTCGCTGATCAGCCGGCTGATGGACGTGTTCCTCGCGTTCCCGCTGCTGGTGTTCGCGATCGCCCTGGCCGGCGTCGTCCCGGACCAGGCCTTCGGGCTCCAGGGCAACACGCTGCGGATCGTGCTGCTGGTGTTCATCATCGGCTTCTTCAGCTGGCCCTACATCGGCCGGATCATCCGCGGCCAGACCCTGTCCCTGCGCGAGCGCGAGTTCGTCGACGCCGCCCGGAGCCTCGGTGCGCGGCGGCCCTACATCCTGTTCACCGAGCTGCTGCCGAACCTGGTCGCGCCGATCCTCGTCTACTCGACGCTGCTGATCCCGACCAACATCCTCTTCGAGGCGGCGCTGTCGTTCCTCGGCGTCGGCGTCCGCGCCCCCACGCCGACCTGGGGCGGCATGCTCTCGGACGCGGTGAACTTCTACACGATCCCGCACTTCATGCTCTGGCCCGGACTCGCGATCTTCAGCACCGTCTTGGCCTTCAACCTCTTCGGGGACGGGCTGCGCGACGCGCTCGACCCCCGATCCCGCTAGACCGACCCACCCAAGAAGAAGAGCACCACCCACTCCTCAAGAAGGGGCGTAACCGCACGATGACCAACACGCGATGGAGGGCCTTTGCGGCTCTGACCGCTGTCGC
>DASTGV010000059.1:0-10027 GCA_035718765.1 Nocardioidaceae bacterium | reverse complement strand
ATGTCGTCGGACAGCTTGGCGCAGCGCTCGAGCAGCCGGCTGTGCAGGTAGAACACGTCACCCGGGTAGGCCTCGCGGCCCGGCGGGCGGCGCAGCAGCAGCGAGACGGCGCGGTAGGCCTCGGCCTGCTTGGTCAGGTCGTCGAAGACGATCAGCACGTGCTTGCCGTCGTACATCCAGTGCTGGCCGATGGCCGAGCCGGTGTACGGCGCGAGGTACTTGAAGCCCGCCGAGTCCGAGGCCGGGGACGCCACGATCGTGGTGTACTCCAGCGCGCCGGCCTCCTCGAGCGCGCCCCGCACCGAGGCGATGGTCGAGCCCTTCTGGCCGATCGCGACGTAGATGCACCGGACCTGCTTGTCCGGGTCGCCGGTCTCCCAGTACTGCTTCTGGTTGATGATCGTGTCGATCGCGATGGTCGACTTGCCGGTCGCGCGGTCGCCGATGATCAGCTGGCGCTGGCCGCGACCGATCGGGGTCATCGCGTCGATCGCCTTGATGCCGGTCGCGAGCGGCTCGTGCACCGACTTGCGGTGCATCACGGTGGGCGCCTGGAGCTCGAGCGCGCGGCGCTCGCTGCTCTCGATCTCGCCGAGGCCGTCGATCGGGGTGCCCAGCGGGTCGACCACGCGGCCGAGGTAGTTGTCACCCACCGGCACCGAGAGGATCTCGCCCGTACGACGGACGGTCTGGCCCTCCTCGATCTTGTCGAAGTCACCGAGGACCACGACACCGATCTCGCGGGTGTCGAGGTTCAGGGCGATGCCCAGCGTGCCGTCCTCGAACTCGAGGAGCTCGTTGGCCATCGCGGAGGGCAGGCCGGACACGCGGGCGATGCCGTCGCCGGCCTCCGCGACCGTGCCGACCTCTTCCCGGCTGGCCGTCTCGGGCTTGTAGTCCGACACGAACCGCTGGAGTGCGTCGCGGATCTCCTCCGGACGGATCGAAAGCTCCGTCATTTGCTCTTCCCTGCTTCCTTGGGCTCTCTGGGTCAGTGCTGTGGTCTGGTGGTGGCGGTCAGCCGGCCAGCTGCCGTCGGGCGTCGTCGAGACGGCCGGCCACCGTGCCGTCGATCACGTCGTCCCCGATGGACACCAGCATGCCTCCGAGCACGGAGGGGTCCACGACGACGTTGAGGTGCACGGGGCGGGAGTACTGCGAGGCCAGCGCCTCCTGGAGCCGCCGCTGCTCCTGGTCACCCAGGTCGCGCGCGGCCCGGACGGTGGCGACGAGCCGTTCACGGTGGTCCGCCGCGATCTTCTCGTAGCTCTCGAGCGCCAGCACGACCGTCCGGTAGGACCCGGTCAGCGCCTGCTCGGCCAGCTGGAGGGTGGCCGAGGTGGCCCGGCCGTCGAGCAGGTCCCTGAGCAGCCGGCGCTTGTCGGCGATGCTGCGGGACGGGTCGGACAGCGCGTCGCGCAGGTCCGGGTTGCCCGAGATCAGCCGCTCGAGCGCGAACAGCTCGTTCTCGAGCTCGTCGGCCTTGCCCTTCTGCTCGGCACCGCGGACCACCGCGATGACCCCGACGTGCTCGAGGGCGTCCGCCAGATGGCGGGTCGCCGCCCAGCGCCGTCCCGCGGCCTCCGCCACGAGGTCGGTCGACACCGGGTCCAGCTGGTCGCCGAGGATCCGGCGCATCAGCTCCGACTTGGCCTCCGGCGCCAGCGACAGGTCGGTGGCGACCCGGCGCAGGCTCGGCTCCCGGCGCATCAGCCCGGCGACGCCGAACAGGTCGTCGCCGATCCGGGACGCGTCCGCGCCGCCCTCGACCGCCGCGCCGAGGGACGCGACCAGGGCACGCAGGGAGTCAGCTGAGGCGCCGTGCATCAGCGCGCTCCGTTCCCGTGCGCCCCGTTGACCGAGGGCTGGCTCTCGAGGTCGGCGAGGAAGCGCTCGACGACCCGGCTCTGACGAGCGTCGTCGTCCAGCGACTCACCGACGATCCGACCGGCGAGCGAGGTGGCCAGCGAGCCCACCTCGGCGCGCAGTGAGGTGACCGCCTGCTGGCGCTCCGCCTCGATCTGCGTGTGTGCGTGCTCGACGATGCGCGCGGCCTCGGTCTGCGCCTGCTCGCGCATCTCCGCGATGATCGCGGCACCCTGCTCCCGCGCCTCCTCACGGATGCGCGCGGCCTCGTGCCGGGCGTCGCCGAGCTGTTGCTCGAGCTCGGCCAGCTTGGCGTCGGCCTCGGCCTGCTTGGTCTCGGCCGCCTTGAGGCCGCCCTCGATGGCGGCCGTACGGTCGGCGAAGGTCTTCTCGAAGTTCGGTACGACGAACTTCTTGACGGCGAAGAACAGCAGCCCGAAGACGACCAGCGCCAAGACGACCTCGACCCACTCGACGGCCAGAGGGCTCGGCTGTCCCTCCCCTGCGGCGAGGATCCAGTTCATGGTGGTGGTCCTTCGTCAGTGACGTGGTGCGGTGGTCAGAGCACGAACGCGAGGGCGATACCGATGATGGCCAGCGCCTCGGCGAGGGCGAAGCCCAGGATCGCGATCGACTGGAGACGGCTCTGCGCCTCCGGCTGGCGGGCCACACCGTTGATGTAGGCCGCGAAGATCAGGCCGATACCGATACCCGGGCCGACAGCAGCGAGGCCGTAGCCGATCATGTTGAGCGAGCCGGTCATGGCTACATGTTCCTTTCGGTTGTTTCTACTTGGTCTCAGTGCTCTTCAGCGAGAGCACCGGAGATGTACATGGCGTTGAGCAGGGTGAAGACGTAGGCCTGCAGGAACTGCACCAGCAGCTCCAGGAAGGCGATGGCGATGGCCAGGATCCAGGCCAGGATGCCGACCGGCTTGAGGGCCAGCGAGGCGTGGATCAGGAGGTACTCGCCGCCGGTCGCGAACAGCAGCGCCAGGATGTGGCCGGCGAACATGTTGGCGAACAGACGCAGCGCCAGCGTGACCGGCCGGACCAGCAGGTTGGAGAAGAACTCCAGCGGCACGATCAGCACGAGGATCGGGCCGGTCACACCGCCGGGGACGGTCTGCAGCTTGAGGTAGCCGAGGAAGCCGTGGCGACGGATACCGACGTAGTTGTAGATGACCCAGGACATCCCGGCGAGCGCGTAGGCCATCGAGGCCCGGCTGAAGGTCGGGAACTGGATGAACGGGATCGAGCCGAACCAGTTGCTCAGCAGGATGAAGAAGAACAGCGTGACGAGGTACGGCACGAAGGGCATGAAGTCCTTGCTGCCGATGATGTCGCGGCCCAGCCCGTTGCGGACCGAGGAGTACAGGGTCTCGCCGGCGTACTGGAGCTTGCCGGGGACCATCGCGCGCTGCCGGGCTGCGGCGAAGAAGAACCAGAAGACCACGACGGCCGCGAGGACGAGCAGGAGCATCGGCTTGGTGACGCCGACGCCGCCGACGGTGAAGACCGGGGGCAGGTCGAAGCTGCCGGGACCGGGGGCGACGAAGCCGCCCTCCTCCGCGGTGCGGACGATGCTTCCTGCGATGGTCACGTGAGTACCCCTACTTCTGTTCCTTCTGCCGTCGAGGCAGAGCGTCGAACCGAGCGATCGTCATGTAGATGCCGAGCCCCGCACCCAGCAGGATCCCGATGACCACGAGGAACGATGTCCCGAGCCAGCGGTCCGCGAGCCAGCCGAGTCCGCCGTACAGGAAGACACCTGCGACGAGGTAGCTGAACGCGTGCCAAGGATCCCCGCCGCGGGGCGGGGGTTTCTGCGAAGGCTGCGGGGTCATCGCACGCCGGACGATAGCAGCAGAAACCTGTCATCGCGCACTCGCCTCCGGCCCGTTGTGAGCGGTCTCAGGGAGGTCGTAGACAGGCATCCGCGCGCGGGTCGCGGACACGATGTGCGCGACCAGCCAGACCAGCGTCGCGGCGATCACCGCACCACCCGTCCAGGCCCGGTCGACGGTGTCCCCGAGCAGCCCGCTGCGCTCCAGCCCGGTCAGCACGAGCGCGACGAGCGCGACCTCGAGGGTGTAGGTGAGCAGGGCCACGAGCAGCGAGGCGGCCGGGCTCACCGCGGCCACCGCGTTGACGACGACGGCGCCGGTGCCGAAGAAGACCAGGACGATGCCGGCGCCGAGCGCCGCGCCGACGGCGGCGGGAGCACCGGAGAGGAGGGCCCCGAGCAGCGCGCCCACCAGGGCCAGCGCGAGCGTGACCAGCGCAGCGGACCGCACCTGGCCGCCCGCGGTCGCCGGCCGGTGCGGCCGGGCTGCGGACCCGTTGGTCACTGGTGCGGTCGTCATCGTTGGCGGCCGATCTGTGGGGCTTGCGGGGGCGGCGTCCCGGGCGGCCCAGAAGGTGATCCTGAGCGTTTCCTGAACGCTTGTGAAAACTAGCACAAAGTCCCGACGACTCGAAAACCGGGGGCTCCTCCCCCACCCTCACGTAGCCGTTATGTGCCGTCAACGCCGCGGGACCGCCGCGTCTCATCCTCCGATATCGGGCGCGAGCACGCTCACACGGAGGTGCGCGGCCGCTGCACCCGGGGCACCACGAACGTGAGCACCACGGTGAGCACCACCCACACGGCCAGCAGCACCGTGGTCAGCCGGCTGGCGTACAGGCTGGCCAGCACCCCGCCGAAGGCGATCAGCCCCGCCCACAGCCACATGATCAGCACCGCCCGCCGGTGCGAGTGGCCGATCTCCAGCAGCCGGTGGTGCAGGTGCTGCTTGTCCGGTGCGAACGGCGAGCGGCCCGCGCGGGTACGCCGGATCACCGCGAGCACCAGGTCCGCGAACGGCACGATGAGGATCGAGATCGGCAGCAGGATGGGCAGCAGGGTCGGCAGCAGGCTGGCCCGGCTGCCACCCGCGCCCTGGGTCATGTCGACCGTGGCGAACTGGCCGGTGAGCGTGAGGGCGGACCCGGAGAGCACCAGCCCGATCAGCATCGAGCCGGAGTCACCCATGAAGATCCGGGCCGGGAAGAAGTTGTGCGGCAGGAAGCCGATGCAGGCACCGCCGAGCGCCGCGCAGAGCAGGGCCCCGCTGATCGCGAGCGTCTCGTCGTTGACGTCGGCCAGCTTGTAGGCGAACGCGAAGAACGCCACCGCGCCGATCCCGACCACGCCCGCGGCCAGCCCGTCCAGCCCGTCGACGAAGTTCACCGCGTTGACCGTGGCCACCACCACGATCACGCTCATCAGCGCCGCCTGCGTCGGGTCGGGGATGAACTGGCCGCGCCCGGGGATCTGGAAGGCGAAGTACTGCACCTGGTTGAGGACCAGGAAGCCGGCCGCGAGGACCTGCCCGCCGAGCTTGGTCAGCGCGTCGAGCTCGAAGAGGTCGTCCAGCACGCCGAGGACGCAGATCATCGCGCCCCCGAGCAGCACGATCCGGGCGTCGTGGAAGACCTGCTGGTCGCTGAGCGAGAGGAACGGCAGCCGGTGCGCCACGAGGTAGGCCGCGCCGAGCCCGCCGAGCATCGCCACCCCGCCGAAGTACGGGATCGGCACCGCGTGCACGTCCCGGTCGCGGACCCGGGCCACCGCGCCGGTGCGCAAGGCGATCTCCCGCGCCACGACACCCAGCAGGTAGGTGACGACGGCGGCGACCAGGAAGACGGTGAGGTACTCGCGCACGGGGCTGGACGACCGCCTTATCCCTCGTCGGTGATCTCGACGCCGAGCGGCGCGACGATCTCGTTGAGCCGCTCCAGGGACACGGCACCGAGCCGTAGCACCCGGCCGGTCGGCCCGGTGACGTCGACGATCGTGGAGGGCACGGAGCCGGGGGTCGGCCCGCTGTCGATGATCACCGCGACCTTCCGGCCCAGCATCCGCTCCGCCTCGTCCGCGTCCGTGGCGGCCGGCAGGCCGGTGCGGTTCGCACTGCTCACGGCCAGCGGGCCGGTGCGCGAGAGCAGCTCCAGCGCCACCTCGTGGTCGGGCATCCGGACCGCGACCGTGCCGCGGGTGTCCCCCAGGTCCCACTGCAGCGACGGCTGCTGGCGGCAGACCAGGGTCAGCGGCCCGGGCCAGAGCTCGGTGATGAGCGCCCGGGCGTACGACGGGACACCGACCGCGAGCGCGTCGAGCGTGGTCGGGGCCGACACCACCACCGGCGGCGGCATCTCCCGGCCCCGGCCCTTCGCCGCCAGCAGCCGGCGCACCGACTCCGCGTCGAACGCGTCGGCGCCGATGCCGTAGACGGTGTCGGTGGGCAGCACGACGAGCCGGCCGCGCTGCACCGCGAGGGCGGCGTTGGCGATCCCCGCCTCCCGCTCGGTCTCGTCCGCGGTGGAGAAGCGCTGGGCGGCAGGCTCGTCCGTCGTCTCGTCAGTCACGTCGGGCACCTCGGGCACCCCGTCATCGTGCCAGCCGCGCGGTCAGGAAGCGTGAGCGACCTGCCAGGTCCCGGTGGTCGCGTACGTCGGACCAGCGGCCCGTGCCCGCGAAGACGGCCGGCGCGGACTCCCCCTGCACGTCGGCGTGCTCGGCGCCGGCCACCCCGCCGGGGCGCAGCAGCCGGGCCGCGACCCGCTCGACGACCCGCATCGCGACCAGCCCGTCCTGCCCGGAGAACAGCGCGAGCTCGGGGTCGTGGTCGCGGGCCTCGGGGGCGACGGACTCGTAGGCCTCGAGCGGGATGTAGGGCGGGTTGCACACGACCACGTCGACGGTGCCGTCGAGGTCGGGGAACGCGGCGGCCATGTCGCCGTGCCGGAGGTCCACCCCGGAGCCGGCCAGGTTGCGGGCCGCCCAGGCGTGCGCGGGCTCGCCGAGCTCCACGGCGTGCACCTCGGCGGCGGGCACCTCGGTCGCGACGGACAGCGCGATGGCGCCGGAGCCGGTGCACAGGTCGACCACGACGGGCACCCGGCCGGTGTCCACCACGGCCTGCGCCTGCTCGACGGCCCAGCCGGCCAGCAGCTCGGTCTCGGGACGGGGCACGAACACGCCGGGGCCGACGGCCAGCTCCACGTAGCGGAAGGCCGCGGTGCCGGTGAGGTGCTGCAACGGCTCCCGGTCCGCGCGTCGGGCCACCAGGGCGTCGTACGCGTCGGCCTGCGCCGGGGTGACCTCCTCGACCAGCACCAGCCCGGCCCTGCTCGTCCCCAGCACGTGCGCGAGCAGCTCGTCCGCGTCGAACTCCGGGCTGTCCACCCCCGCCCGTCGCAGCCGCTCCGCCGCCCCCCTCCGCCGACCCGTCACCAAGTAGGCACTCTCACCGGCGTGTCGCACAGGTTCTGACGGCTCGCTCACTGCTGCTGGGCCTCCAGGGCCTCGAGCCGGGCGGCCAGGTCGGCCTCGACGCAGGAGGCGATGACCGCCTCGAGGTCGCCGTCGAGCACGCCGTCGAGGTTGTAGGACTTGTAGCCGGTCCGGTGGTCGGAGATCCGGTTCTCCGGGAAGTTGTAGGTCCGGATCCGCTCGGACCGGTCGACCGTGCGGACCTGCGAGCGACGGGCGTCGGAGGCCTCGGCGTCGGCGGTGTCCTGCGCGGCCTGGAGCAGCCGGGCGCGCAGGATGCGCATCGCCTGCTCGCGGTTCTGCAGCTGGCTCTTCTCGTTCTGGCAGCTGACCACGATGCCGGTCGGCAGGTGGGTGATCCGGACCGCGGAGTCGGTGGTGTTCACGGACTGGCCGCCCGGTCCCGAGGACCGGAACACGTCGACGCGGATGTCCTTCTCCTCGATGGAGACGTCGACCGGCTCGGCCTCGGGCATCACCAGCACCCCGGCGGCGGAGGTGTGCACGCGGCCCTGGCTCTCGGTCACCGGCACCCGCTGCACGCGGTGCACGCCACCCTCGAACTTCAGCAGGGCGTACGGCGCCTCACCCGGGTCCGGCGTGCCCTTGGCCTTCACGGCCACGGTGACGGACTTGAACCCGCCCAGGTCGGACTCGGTCGCGTCGAGCTGCTCGGTCTTCCAGCCGCGCCGCTCGGCGTACCGCGTGTACATGCGCAGCAGGTCACCGGCGAACAGCGCCGACTCCTCACCGCCCTCGCCGGACTTGATCTCCAGCAGCGCGTCCTTGGAGTCGGCCGGGTCACGGGGCACCAGGAGGTGCCGCAGCCGCTCCTCGGCCTGCTCCCGGCGCACCGCCAGGGCGTCGGCCTCCTCGGCGAAGGACTCGTCCTCGGCGGCGAGCTCCCGGGCGGCCCCGATGTCGTCACCGAGCCGGCGCCAGTCGTCGTAGGTCCGCACGATCGCCGACAGCTCGGCGTAGCGCTGGTTGAGCCGCTTGGCCAGGCCCTGGTCGGCGTGGATGCCCGGGTCGGCGAGCCGCTGCTCGAGCTCGGCGTGCTCGGTCACGAGTGCGTCGATCGCCTCGAACACGACTACCTCCCTCGGCTGGACCCGGTCCCGGACACATGCAGAGCGCCGGCCTCCCACCCATGGAGGGGTGCGGAGACCGGCGCTGCGGTGGTGCTACTTCTTCTTCGCGCCCTGCTGCGCGGCGGCGTAGCGCTTCTCGAACCGGGCGACGCGACCGCCGGTGTCGAGGATCTTCTGCTTGCCGGTGTAGAACGGGTGGCACTGCGAGCACACGTCCGCGTGGATGGTGCCGCTGGTGGCCGTGCTCCGCGTGGTGAACGTGTTGCCGCAGGTGCAGGTCACCTGGGTCTCGTTGTACGCGGGGTGGATGTCCTTCTTCATGGGTTTCCTCTCGAGGTCTCGGTCGCCGGGTCGTCCCGCCGCGTGAAGCGGGACGTGAACCGGAACCAGCCATCTAGTCTGCCAGGGAGAGCGCGCCGCACGCCAATCGGTGCCCCTGCGTGGATCCCAACGGTGGGCGGGGGTGTTTTCTTCCCCCGCCCGTCGTCGAGCAGTGCTGCCTCAGTCGTGGTCGCGACCGTTGCCGGCCGTCGGCGTGGTCTTCTGCACCTGGGTGAGGAACTCGATGTTGCTCGAGGACTTCTTGAGCCGCTCGAGCAGCAGCTCGAGGGCCTGCTGGCCGTCGAGGCCGGAGAGCACCCGGCGGAGCTTCCAGATGATGGAGAGCTCCTCCTTGCTCATCAGGAGCTCCTCGCGGCGGGTGCCGGACTGGACGGCGTCGATGGCCGGGAAGATCCGCTTGTCCGCGAAGTCGCGGCGCAGCCGGATCTCCATGTTCCCGGTGCCCTTGAACTCCTCGAAGATCACCTCGTCCATCTTCGAGCCGCTCTCGATCAGCGCCGTCGCCAGGATGGTCAGCGAGCCGCCGTCCTCGATGTTGCGCGCGGCACCGAAGAACCGCTTCGGCGGGTACAGCGCCGCCGAGTCGACACCACCGGACAGGATCCGGCCGCTGGCCGGTGCGGCCAGGTTGTACGCGCGGCCCAGACGGGTGATGCCGTCGAGCAGCACGACCACGTCGTGGCCGAGCTCGACGAGCCGCTTGGCCCGCTCGATCGCGAGCTCGGCGACCATCGTGTGGTCGCTGGCCGGACGGTCGAAGGTCGAGGAGATGACCTCGCCCTTGACCGAGCGCTCGAAGTCGGTGACCTCCTCGGGACGCTCGTCCACGAGGACGACCATGAGGTGGCACTCGGGGTTGTTCGTCGTGATGGAGTTCGCGATCGACTGCATGATCATGGTCTTGCCGGCCTTGGCGGGCGAGACGATCAGGCCGCGCTGGCCCTTGCCGATCGGGGCGGCGATGTCGATGACGCGGCCGATGAGGTTGCCCTGCTCGGTCTCGAGGCGCAGCCGCTCCGAGGGGTAGAGCGGGGTCAGCTTCGAGAACTCGACCCGGTGCTTGGCGGCCTCCGGGTCGGCGCCGTTCACGCTCTCGATGCGGACCATCGGGTTGAACTTCTCCTTGCGCTCGCCCTCGCGGGGCTGGCGCACCTCACCGATGATCGCGTCGCCGCGGCGCAGGCCGTACTTGCGCACCATCGACAGGGAGACGTAGACGTCCTCGGTGCCGGGCAGGTAGCCGCTGGTGCGCACGAACGCGTAGTTGTCGAGCACGTCGAGGATGCCGGCGGCCGGCACCAGCACGTCGTCCTCGAGGATCGTGGTGTCGGGCTCGTTGCGGTTGCCGCGGCGCTCGCTGCGGTCGCTGCGTTCGGTGCGGGTGTCGCGCTGGGTGTCGCGCTCGTTGCGGT
>DASTGV010000058.1:0-14079 GCA_035718765.1 Nocardioidaceae bacterium | reverse complement strand
CGAGATCGTCGAGCAGGTCGTCGCCGGCGCCCGGTCGCTCGCCCGCGGCGAGGTCCCGGGCGGGCCCGGTCGCGTGAACAACGTGGTGTTCATGGGCATGGGCGAGCCGATGGCCAACTACAAGGCGGTCATCGGCGCCGTGCGCCGGCTCACCGAGAAGGCGCCCGACGGCCTCGGCATGTCGGCCCGCGGCATCACCGTCTCGACCGTGGGCCTGGTGCCCCGGATCAACCAGCTCGCGGCCGAGGGCATCCCGGTCACGCTGGCGCTGTCCCTGCACGCCCCCGACGACGAGCTGCGCAACGAGCTGGTCCCGATCAACACCCGCTGGTCGGTGCACGAGGCCGTCGAGGCCGCCTGGAGCTACGCCCGGGTGACCAAGCGCCGGGTGTCGATCGAGTACGCCATGATGCGCGACATCAACGACCAGGCCTGGCGCGCGGACCTGCTCGCCGACGTGCTCACGTCGTACGGCGACTGGGGCTGGGTGCACGTCAACCTGATCCCGCTCAACCCGACGCCCGGCTCGAAGTGGACCGCGTCGCGGCGGGCCGACGAGCGCGAGTTCGTCCGGCGGCTCGAGGCCAGGGGCGTGCCCACCACCGTCCGCGACACCCGCGGCAGCGAGATCGACGGCGCCTGCGGCCAGCTGGCCGCGACCGACGCCTGACCGACGACCGGGAGGCCGGCGTGGACCCGAGGCTCACCGCGCTCGTGAGCCTCGTCGTGCTCCTCGTGTGCATCCTGCTCGGCGTCTCGGCCTTCGCAAACGGCGACCCGGTCGTCGGGGTGTTCCTGACCGTGCTGGCCGTGGTCGCGCTGGTGCAGGTCCTCTACCACCTGCGCCGCCACCTCCGCCGCTGACCCGCTCCTGTCCCTGGAACGGGTTACTTTGTCGGCGTGCTGAAGCGCTTCCTCGCCCGTCAGGAGATGGTGTTCTTCACCGCCCTGCCGCGGGCGGACGCGCGGCTCGGCACGCTCTGGTGGGTGCTGGTCGTGCTCCGCTCGGCCCTGCCGGCGGTGCTGGCTCTGACGACCGGCGCGGTCGTCGCGGCGGTGCAGGACGAGCGGCCGCTGACCGCCTCGCTGACCGCCCTCGGCGTGGTGTTCGTGCTGACCCAGGTCGTGACCCCGCTGCACCAGGCGGTGGGGGAGAACCTCGGTCTGCGGGTCGCGGCCTGGCTCTACGACCGGCTGACCGACGCCTGCGTCCGGCCGCCCGGCATCGGTCACCTCGAGGACCCCGAGCTCGCTGCCGACATGGCGATGGCGCGGGAGTTCGACAGCGGCGTGGCCGGGCCGCCGATGGAGGTCGCGCTGCCGTTCATCGCGGTCGGGCTGGTCGACTTCGGGTCCGGGCTCGGGTCCACGGTGGTGCTGTCCGGGCTGGCCTGGTGGGCGCCGCTGCTGCTCGGCGGGGCGTGGTTCGCCACCCACTGGCTGCTGCGCGAGAGCGCCGTGTGGCGGGACCGGAACACCGACGAGGTGCGCGACGCCAGCAAGCACGCCGACTACGCCTACCGGATGGCCGTCGACCCGCCCTCGGCCAAGGAGCTGCGGATGTTCGGGCTGGCCGACTGGACCGTCGACCGGTTCACGGCCCGACGCCGGCGGCTGCACGAGCTCCAGGCCGCGGCCACCCGGCTCCGGGAGCGCCCGCTCGCGCTGTCCCTGGCCACGGTGGTGCTCGCGAACCTCGTGGTGTTCGGCTACCTCGGCGTCCAGCTCTCCGGCGGCGACCTGTCGCTGGGCCGGGCGGTGGTCTTCGCGCAGGTGGCGGTGGGCACCAGCCTGCTGGCGTTCGGCGGGCTGAACTGGGCCCTCGACGGCGCCGCCGCCCCGACCGCGGCGGTGCTCCGGCTGGAGGCGGCGACCGCCCGGGCCGGTGCCCTGCAGCGCACGGGCGACCGTCCCGCCGACGGGCTGCCGGCGCGTGAGATCCGGTTCCGCGACGTCGGGTTCGGCTACCCGCGCAGCGGCCGGCGGGTGTTCGAGGGCCTCGACCTGACCATCCCCGCGGGCGGGTCCCTGGCGATCGTCGGCCAGAACGGTGCGGGCAAGACCACGCTCGCCAAGCTGCTGTGCCGGCTCTACGACCCCGACAGCGGCGCGATCGAGGTGGACGGCGTCGACCTGCGCGACCTCGACGTGGCCGCGTGGCGGTCCCGGGTCGCCGCGGTCTTCCAGGACTTCGTCCGCTTCGAGCTGACGCTGCGCGAGAACGTCGCCCCGGACGGGGCGGCCGACGACGACGTCCGGGCCGCGCTGGCGGACGCCGGTGCCGACGGGCTCGCCGACCTCGACACACCCCTTTCCAAGCAGTACGACGGCGGGGTCGACCTGTCCGGCGGCCAGTGGCAGCGGGTCGCCCTGGCCCGGGCGCTGTGCGCGGTCCGGCGCGGTGCCGGGCTGGTGCTGCTCGACGAGCCGACCGCCCAGCTCGACGTACGCGGGGAGGCGGCGATCTTCGAGCGGGTGCTGGCCGCGACGCGCGGGGTCACGACCGTGCTCGTCTCGCACCGGTTCTCCACGGTGCGCAAGGTCGACCGGATCTGCGTCGTCGAGCGGGGCCGGGTGGTCGAGATCGGCAGCCACGACGAGCTGATGGCCGCCGGCGGCCGCTACCGCACGATGTTCGACCTCCAGGCCGAGCGGTTCGCCGACCCGACGCTGGCCGAGGTGGACGAGGAGGGCACCGTCTATGACCACCTCGAGTAGGGCGCCGAGCAGCGCGTCGACCGGGGCGCCGGCCGAGCCGGTCGACGAGCTGCCGCGCGCCCTGCCCTCGATGTGGCGGCTGGTGCGGCTCGGCTACGAGAGCGAGCCGCGGCTGATCGTCACCGCCTTCGTCCTCGCGCTGCTCTCGGCGCTGCCCGACGCGCTCGTCGCGCTGTGGCTCGCGCTGCTGGGCCGCGGCGCCCTCGACGGGGACGGGCGGATGGTGCTCCTGGCCGCGCTGGCGCTCGGGGTCTCGGCGGTCCTGACGTGGTTCCTGCGGGTGGTCTCCACGCGCACCCAGCGCCGGTTCCGCGACCGCGTCTCGATCGCGCTGGAGCGGCACGTCGCCCGGCTCCAGGCGTCGGTGGAGACCGTCGCCCACCAGGAGCGGCCGGAGTACCTCGACCGGCTCTCGGTCCTGCGCGACCAGGTGTTCGTGCTCGACCACCTCTACATGAGCCTGTTCTCGACCGCGGGCTGGGTGCTCCGGCTCGGCGCCACCGTCGCGCTGCTGATGTCCGTGGACCCGGTCCTGGCCCTGCTGGCGCTGTTCGCGCTGCCCACCGTGCTGACCTCGGGCTGGCGGCCGGGGGTGGAGCGGGTCGCCCGCGAGCGGGGAGCCCAGGCCGAGCGGCTGGCCCGGCACCTCTACGCCGCCTCCACGACGGCGTCGAGCGCCAAGGAGCTGCGCGTCCTCGGGGTCGGCGAGCGGCTCGCCGCGCGCCGCCGGGCGTCGTGGGAGCAGTCCTACGCGCTGGTCGCGCGCGCCCGCTGGGTGAGCGCGGTGTGGCACACGCTGGGCTGGACGGTCTTCGGGCTCGGGTACGTCGGGGCGGTGGTCTTCGTCGCGTCCGGGCTGCACGCGTCCGCGTCCGCGGTCCTGCTGGTGCTCGCCAGCGGCGGCCGGCTGTCCGGCTACATCGGCGCGACGGTGGGGGAGATCGGCTTCCTGCGCGGCATCTGGCTCGACGGGTCACGGCGCCTGGTCTGGCTGGAGCAGTACGCCGCGGCCCAGGTCACCGGCGACCGGCCCGCACCCGACCGGCTCGAGCAGGGCATCCGGCTGGAGGGCGTGACGTTCACCTACCCGGGCGCGTCCCGCCCGGCGCTCGAGGACGTCGACCTGTTCCTGCCCGCGGGCGCGGTGGTGGCCGTGGTCGGTGAGAACGGCGCCGGCAAGTCGACGCTGGTCAAGCTGCTGGCGCAGATGTACGCCCCCACCGCGGGCCGGATCCTCGTCGACGAGCAGCCGCTCGCGTCGTTCGCGCCCGGCGCCTGGCGGGCCCGGATGGCCGGGGCCTTCCAGGACTTCTACCGCTTCGAGCTGGCCGCGCAGCAGTCGGTCGGGGTGGGAGACCTGCCCCACCTCGACGACCGGGACGCGTCCACGGCCGCCGTACGCCGCGCCGGGGCCGACGACGTGGTCGAGCGGCTCGAGGCCGGGCTCGACACCCAGCTCGGACCGTCCTGGCGGGACGGGGTGGACCTGTCCTTCGGGCAGTGGCAGAAGCTGGCGCTGGCCCGCGGGTTCATGCGCGAGGACCCGCTGCTGCTGGTGCTCGACGAGCCCACGGCCGCGCTGGACGCGGAGACCGAGCACGCCCTGTTCGAGCGCTACGCCGACGCCGCCACGACCGGGTCGCTGGGGGAGTCCGGCCGGATCCTGCTGCTGGTGTCCCACCGGTTCTCGACGGTGCGGATGGCCGACCTGATCGTGGTGATGGACGGCTCCCGGGTCACCGAGGTGGGCAGCCACGACGAGCTGATGGCCCGCGCCGGGCAGTACGCCTCGCTCTACGAGACCCAGGCGTCGTCCTACCGCTGACCAGCGCCCCGACCACCAACGTTCGCCCGCTGCGCGCCGCCTGGACGGACGCTCGGCTGCGTTGTCGGAGACTCGACGATGCCCGCATCGCCTTCGCTCCTCCGCCTTGCCGTGCATCCCGCCAGACGACGCTCGCCAGGGCACACCTTGGTGGCCGAGGCGCTCAGGCCGGCACCTTCAGGTGCCGCAGCAGGTTCGTCGCGAAGCGGTCGCCGGTGCGCTGCATCATCGAGCGCATCACCCCCGTCACGGCGGGCCGGGCGGCCCGGGCCAGCGGCAGGTCGACGTGCATGGTCAGCTTGATCTCCAGCCGGGTGCCGCCCGTCGTGTCGGACAGCTCGTACCAGCCGTCCGCGCCGGCGGGCTCACCGCGCCCGGACCGCGGCTCGTGGGAGTACTCGATCCGGTGCGGGGCGTCGAACCGCATCCGCTCGCTGAAGCAGGGGGCGAGGCCGATCCCGAGGATGGTGAACCGGGTCAGGTGCCAGCGCCACAGGTCCCCGTCGGTGTCGATGGAACGCAGCAGCGGCGTGAGCCGGGGCAGGACGTCGGGGTCGGTCAGGGCCCCCCAGATCGCCTCCCGGTCGGCGGCCACCACGGCCTCGGAGTGGTTCGTCGCCTCGAAGCGGTTCATCCGTCGAGTCTGTCAGGCGACGCCAAGAGCGCGGTCGCCTCGTCCAGCCTGTCGACCAGATGGACGTGCCCGGCCATCGTGCGGCCCTCGGCCAGCGCCCGGAGCAGCGGCCAGGCCGGCATCCGCTCGGTCCAGTACGCGCGTCCCACGAGCACCATCGGCGCCACGTCGTCCGCGGCGGCGTAGTAGTTCTCGCACGCGTCCTGGAACACCTCCTGCACGGTGCCGCCGAGCCCCGGGAGGTACACCACGCCCCCGCGGCACACGTGCAGCAGGATGTCCTCGCGGATCGCGTTCTTGAAGTACTTCGCGACGGTGTTCGCCAGCGCGTTCGGCGGCTCGTGGCCGTAGAACCACGTCGGCACCCCCAGCGAGTCGGCGCCGCCCGGCCACCTCCGTCGTACGTCGACCGCCGACCGCGCCCAGGCGGCCACCGAGTGCTCGTAGGACGGCACCTTCGCGAGCAGGTCGATCGCCTCGTCGAGCACGCCCTCGTCGCGCCCGGACAGGTAGGCGCCGAGGTTGGCGGCCTCCATCGCCCCCGGACCGCCGCCCGTCGCGACGGTCAGCCCGGCCCGGGCCAGTGACCGGCCCAGCCGGGCCGCGTCCGCGTAGCCGCCCGAGCCGCGCGCCAGGGCGTGCCCGCCCATCACGCCGACCACCCGGCGCCCGCGCAGCCACTCCTCGAGCGCGTCGTCGACCGCCACGTCGTGCAGCGACTGCGCGAGCAGGGCGTGCAGGTCGTGACCGGTGTGCCGGGACCACGCGTAGACCCGCGCGTCGAAGGTGTCGGCGTAGTGCCCGGCCGGCAGCCCGTCGTACAGCTCCTCGGGGGTGTACAGCCGTGACCGGTAGGCGTCGAACGGCACGTCGGGCACGCTCGGGAACACCAGCGCCCCGCGCGACCTCAGGTCCGCCTCCACCTCCGCGTCGAGCCGGCCGCCGAGGACCAGGGCGCCGCGGGCCTCGAGCCGGCGCAGCAGGTCCCCGTGGCCCCGGAGGTCCAGGTCCTGGAGCTGCCAGCCGGCCATCGACGTCGCCCCGGCCGCGACCAGCCGCCGCAGGTCCTCGACGGTCTCGACCTCACGGGTGCGGCGCGGCGTCTTCCTCACCCGGCCATCCTGCCGCGGTCCTCGCCTCAGAACGCGGAGGCGAGCAGCTCCGCGAACAGGTCGTGCTCGTCGACGTCGAGGCCGCGGGAGGCGAACCAGGAGCAGACGTTGCGGCAGTCCCGCATCAGGAAGTCCATCCCGGTCGGGTTGGCCACCACGTCCACGGCCTGCGGCAGGTCGATGACGACCAGCCGGTCGCCCGCCGCCAGCACGTTGTAGGGCGACAGGTCGCCGTGCGCCACCCCGTGCCGGGCCAGCGCGGTCATCGCGTCGCGCAGCTGGTCGAAGTAGGACACCAGCAGGTCACCCCGCGGGCGGGTCTGCGCGAGCCGGGGTGCCGCCTCGCCGTCGACGGTGACCAGCTCCATCAGGATCTCGGTGCCGTCGATCTGCACCGGGTAGGGGACCGGCACGCCGGCGAGCCAGAAGCGGACGAGCGCGTCCCACTCGGCGGCGGCCCACTGGCCGGCGGCCACCGCCCGGCCGTGCGCGGTCTTCTTGGCCAGCGCCCGGGCGTCGCGGCTGTTGCGGGTCCTGCGGCCCTCGGTGTAGGCGCTGCTGCGGTGGAAGGAGCGGTGCTCCTCGCCGCGGTACCGCTTGGCCGCCAGCACCACCTGCTGGGACGGGTCCCCGGGGACGGCCCGCTCCACCAGGAAGACGTCGGCCTCCTTGCCGGTCTTGAGGACCCCGAGCTCGGTGTCGACGGCGGCCTGGCTGGTGACCAGCCAGGCGGGACGGGGCTCCGGCCCCCGGCAGAGCGGCTCGACGGCGAGCCAGGTGGACATCCGCTGCCCGTCACCGGGGTCGTCGTAGGCGCGGAAGTCGAAGACGAAGGCCGGGTCGACGTCGGAGAGGTCGGCCAGGTCAGCGAGCGTGCGGTCGTTCTGGGAGTCGTACGGGAAGACGGAGGACATCGCTGTCGGTGCTCCAGGTGTGAGAGGACGTGCTGGCACGGGACATGCCACGGACCGTGGTTGGCATCACACGACTCCTCTCCGCTCGGGAACACGACGGCGCCGACCGCCGCTCGCCCGTGCAGGATGTCCGGATCCGACGGGTGGACGCAACGGGTTTTCGCGAACGGGGCCGGGCACGGCGGTCTACGATCGTCTGTCGCCGTCCACCCCTGGGAGTCCTCATCGTGCCGACGATCCGCCGCTGCGCCGCAGTGCTGTCCCTGCTCCTGCTGGTCGGGACGGCCGGGGCGCCCACGCTGGGGACCGCCGCCGCGGCCGAGACCGCGACCGCGGGCTCCCGCGGGATCGGTGACGCGTACTTCCCGCAGGACGGCAACGGCGGCTACGACGTCACGCACTACGACATCCACGACACCTACCGGCTGCGGACCGGCGCCCTCACCGGCCGGACCACGGTCACCGCGACGGCCACCCAGGACCTCGCGTCGCTGAGCCTGGACCTGATGCTGACACCGGACGCGGTGCGGGTGAACGGCGCGCCCGCGACGTACGCGAAGTCCGGCCGGCACGAGCTCACCGTCACCCCGGCCAGGCCGGTGTCCAGCGGCGCGCCGCTGGTCGTCGAGGTCCGCTACCACGGCACCCCCCGGCTGCTCGGGTGGGGCGGCGAGCGGCCCTTCCTGGCCGCCCCCGGCGAGGCGATGGCCACCAACCAGCCGCACATCGCGCCCTGGTGGTTCCCGGTCAACGACCACCCGCGGGACAAGGCGCTCTACGACATCACCGTCGCGGTCGCCCGCGGCCGCCAGGTCGTCAGCAACGGCACCCTGGTCGGGACGCGCAGCTCCGGCGCCTGGACCTCCTGGCACTGGCGCGAGACCAGCCCGATGGCCAGCTACCTCGCCTTCTTCGCGGCGGGCCGGTTCCGGATCCAGTCCGGGACGACGTACGGCGTGCCGTGGACCGTCGCGGTGTCGAAGGCCTTCGACCGGCAGGCCCAGGACCAGCAGCTGCGCCTGCTCCGGAGGTCGCCGGGCATCGTGCACTGGCTGGAGACCCAGTTCGGGCCCTACCCGTTCGACTCGACCGGCGGCGTGGTGACGTCGCTGTTCACCGGTTTCGCGCTGGAGAACCAGTCCCGGCCGACGTACCCGTTCCTCGGCGTGGGGCACCAGGCGCACTCGGTGGTCGTGCACGAGCTGGCCCACCAGTGGTTCGGAGACCAGGTCTCGGTGCGCCGGTGGCGCGACATCTGGCTCAACGAGGGCTTCGCGACCTGGGCCGAGTGGCGCTTCGACGAGGCGCACGGCGGCCCGAGCGCCTGGCGGCGGCTGCAGCGGGAGTACGCCTCCCACCCCGCGGGCGACGCGTTCTGGCGGCTGCAGATCGCGAACCCGGGGCGGGCCCGGCTCTTCGACCAGCCGGTGTACGACCGGGGCGCGATGGCGCTGCAGGCGCTGCGGCACCGGATCGGGACCGCGGCCTTCCTGACGCTGCTGCGCAGCTGGGTCCAGCAGCACCCCGACGCCGCGCACGGCACCGGCACGGTCGAGGAGTTCGAGGCGCTCGCCGAGCAGGTCAGCGGCCAGGACCTGGGCGGGTTCTTCACCGCCTGGCTCCGCACCGGCTCCCGTCCGGCGGCCACCGCGGCCAACGGCCTGCGCTGACCTGCCCGGACGGGGTGTGGCCTCGCGCCCGCGTCGGCAGCAAGATGGGGGGATGGCCAGACCCGCTGACTACCGCACCGAGCACGCCCGCAGCATCGAGGACCCCGAGGGCTACTGGGCCGAGCAGGCCGGCCTCGTCGACTGGATCAGGAAGCCGTCCCGGGTCCTCGACGACGACCACCCGCCGTTCTACCGGTGGTTCCCGGACGCGACGCTGAACACCTGCTTCAACGCCCTGGACCGGCACGTCGTGCGCGGCCACGGCGACCGGACGGCGCTCGTCTACGACAGCGCCGTCGCCGGGGTGAAGAAGAGCTTCACCTACGCGCAGCTCGTGGAGGAGGTGGCGGCCTTCGCCGGGGCCCTGCGCGGCTTCGGGGTCGGGCCGGGGGACCGGGTGGTGATCTACCTGCCGATGATCCCCGAGGCCGTCGTGGCGATGCTGGCCTGCGCCCGGCTCGGCGCCGTCCACTCGGTGGTGTTCGGCGGCTTCGCGCCGCGCGAGCTCGCCGTGCGCATCGACGACGCCCGGCCCAAGGTGGTGGTCACGGCGTCCTGCGGCATCGAGCCGAGCCGGGTGGTGGAGTACAAGCCCATCGTCGACAGGGCCCTGGAGATCGCCGAGCACCAGCCGGACGCGGTCGTGCTCAAGCAGCGGCCCCAGGCGGTGGCGGAGATGCGCGAGCCGCGCGACGTCGACTGGGACGTGGCGATGAAGGCGGGCCGGACCGACCCCGCGGAGTGCGTCGAGGTCAAGGCCACCGACCCGCTCTACGTGCTCTACACCTCCGGCACGACCGGCAAGCCCAAGGGGATCGTCCGCGACAACGGCGGGCACGCCGTCGCGATGGCCTGGTCGCTGCCGAACATCTACGACGTCCACGAGGGCCAGGTGTGGTGGACCGCGTCCGACGTCGGCTGGGTCGTCGGGCACTCCTACATCGTCTACGCGCCGCTCATCAACGGCGCCACGACCGTGCTCTACGAGGGCAAGCCGGTCGGCACCCCCGACGCCGGTGCGTTCTGGCGGGTCATCGAGGAGCACGGCGTCGAGGCGCTGTTCACCGCGCCCACCGCGATCCGGGCGGTCAAGAAGGAGGACCCCGACGGTCGGCTGCTGGAGGGCCGCGACCTGAGCCGGTTCCGCACGCTGTTCCTGGCCGGCGAGCGCCTGGACCCGGAGACCTACCACTGGGCCTCCGGACGGCTCGGCGTGCCGGTGGTCGACCACTGGTGGCAGACGGAGACCGGCTGGCCGATCGCGGCGAACCTGCGCGGCCTGGCACCCCTGCCGATCAAGCCGGGCTCACCGACGGTGCCGGTGCCCGGCTACCAGGTCGAGGTGCTCGGCGACGGCGGGACGCCGCTGCCGCCGGGCCAGGAGGGTGCGATCTGCCTGCGGCTGCCGCTGCCCCCGGGGACGCTGACCACCCTGTGGGGCGACGACGAGCGGTACGTCTCGTCGTACCTGTCCGCGTTCGACGGCTACTACCTCTCGGGGGACGGCGGGTACGTCGACGAGGACGGCTACCTGTTCGTGATGGGCCGCACCGACGACGTCATCAACGTGGCCGGGCACCGGCTCTCCACCGGCTCGATCGAGGCGGTCCTCGCCTCGCACCCGGCCGTGGCCGAGTGCGCGGTGATCGGCGCGGCCGACCCGATGAAGGGCCAGGTGCCGCGCGGCTTCGTGGTCCTGAAGGCGGGCGTGAGCGCCGACCCGGACGACCTGGCCCGCGAGCTGGTGGCCCTGGTGCGCTCGGAGATCGGGGCGGTGGCGGCGTTCAAGGACGTGTCGGTCGTGGGCGGGCTGCCGAAGACCCGCAGCGGCAAGATCCTGCGCAAGACCATGCGCGAGATCGCCGACGGCAAGGACGCGGCCGTCCCCTCCACGATCGAGGACGTGGCCGTGCTCGACGGGCTGCGGACGGCGCTCAGGCGGGACTGAGCAGGCCCTCGCCGCCCACCGGCCCCGTCGGCAGCGGCGCCGGGTGTCGGCGGTGGGTGCCCGTCACCAGCAGCTCCCGCGCCGCGTCGAGCTCGACCGGCCGGGACCACAGGAAGCCCTGGCCGAGCGAGCAGCGCGCGTGCTTGAGCCAGGCGGCCTGCTCCGGCTGCTCGACCCCCTCGGCGACGGTGGTCAGCCGCATGCTGTGGCTCATCGTGATGATGGCCTCGACCAGCCGGGTGTCCGAGGCGTCCGCGCAGACCTTGTCCACGAACGACTTGTCCACCTTGAGCACGTCCACCGGGAGCTGGTCGAGGTAGGACAGCGAGCTGTAGCCGGTGCCGAAGTCGTCGATGGCCACCCGGATGCCGCGGTCGCGCAGCCGGGCCAGGGTGGCGATCGTGCCGACCATGTCGTCGAGCAGGACGCTCTCGGTGATCTCGAGGACCAGCCGCTCCGCCGGCATCCGCGTACGGCGGAGCACGTCGACCACCTCCTCGACGAAGTCCGGCTTCGCGAGCTGCTGGGCCGCGATGTTGACCGCCATCGTGGGCTGGTGCCAGTCGCTCTGCATGCCGGCGCCGGCGCGGCACGCGGCCAGCAGGACCCAGCTGCCGAGCGGCACGATGAGCCCGCTCTGCTCGGCGACCGGGATGAACTCCAGCGGCGGCAGCAGGCCCCGCGTCGGGTGGTTCCAGCGCACCAGTGCCTCGAAGCCGGTGATCCGGTGCGTGGCGAGGTCCACCGTCGGCTGGTAGTGCAGGGTCAGCTGGTCCTCGCGGATCGCCCGCTGCAGCTCACCGCGCAGCGCCATCCGCTCGAGCGCCTCGGCGTGCAGCCCGGCCTCGTAGACGGCGACCGTGCTCTTGCCCCGGTCCTTGGCCCAGTACATCGCCACGTCCGCGTTGCGCAGCGTCTCCTCGCCGGTGGCCTCGCCGGGCACGGCCACAGCCATCCCGATGCTGGCCCGGACCGGGTGCAGGTGCTCGTCGACCGCCACCGGCACCGCCAGCGCGTCCAGCAGCCGCAGGGCGACCTCGTGGGCGGAGGCGACGTCAGCGTCCTCCATCAGGATCGCGAACTCGTCGCCCCCGAGCCGCGCCGCGGTGTCGCCCTCGCGGATCGCGCCGCTGATCCGCTCGGCGACCGCGACCAGCAGCCGGTCGCCGATGCCGTGGCCGAAGCCGTCGTTGACGTGCTTGAAGTCGTCGAGGTCGAGGAAGAGCACGACGAGCGGCTCGGTGGCGCCGTCGCGGCGACGCAGGGCGTGGGTGAGGCGGTCGGTGAACAGCTGCCGGTTGGCGAGCCCGGTGAGCGCGTCGTGGAAGGCCTGGTAGCTCAGCTCCTGCTGCAGCGCCTGCCGGTCGGTCACGTCGCGGACCGTGAGCACCCAGCCGTGCACAGCCGCCTCGGCCATCAGGTTCGTCAGCGTGCCCTCGAGCACCAGCTCGCGGCCGTCCGCGTGCCGGGTGCGCAGGATCACCGGCTGGTCACCCTCGCGGGACGCGGCCAGCATCCGGATGAACATCGGGACGTCGCGGGGGAGCAGGGTGTCGACGAAGCGGGTGCCGACCAGGTCGTCGGGCTCGATCCCGAGCACGGACCGGGAGGCGGGGCTGACGAACAGGGCGGTCGAGTCGGGCTCGAGCACGGTCACCAGGTCGGCGCTGTTCTGCACCAGGGCCAGCAGCCGGCGCTCGCCGGCGTCGAGGACCTGGCGCTCGGTGAGGTCGCGCTGCACCGTGCGGTGCCGCCGCACGAGCCTGCGGAACCACAGGAACCAGCCGAACGACACGAGCACGAGAAGGGCGGCCAGGATGACCCCGGCCCGCCGGTCGACCGCGTCCTGCTCCTGGGCGACGGCCCGGCCCAGGGCGCGGTCGGCGGTGCGCAGGCGCAGCAGGTCGGCGTCGTCGAGGGAGGCCGCCCAGGTGCGGGTCAGCTCGTGCAGGTGTGCGGCGCCGGGGGCGTCCGTCGTACTGAGGGCCCGCACCGCCTCCTCGACGGTCGCGGTGCTCGTGCCGGGGCTCCAGGCGTCCAGGGCGCCGGTGACCCGGGCCTGGGCAGCACGCTGGAGGTCCACATGGTCGTCCATGTGGTAGACGGCCTTCAGGAACCCGAACTCACCCAGGACGACGACCAGCGTCACCAGGATGGTGATCGGTACCCGGGCACGCGAAGACGTGCCTGGTTCCATGGCTTCCCTCCCGAAACCGACGCAACACAGCCCCCACGATGCACGGTACAAGCGGGTGTCCGGGTTCGTGGGTGAATGCCTGAATCAGCCCTTCAGGCACGGTCCGGCCGGTTCGGGAGGGAAGCCCGGGGGTCAGCCGCTCAGCACACCGAGTCCGCCGGCTTCGGGTTGGTCAGCCCGAACAGCGGCCGCAGCCGCAGGCCGACGAAGGTGCCGGCGATCGCCATCACGCCCCAGAGCCAGCCGTGCAGGCTGAACGACGCGATGCCGCCGAAGTAGGCGCCGATGTTGCAGCCGTACGCGATCCGCGCGCCGTAGCCCATGAGCACGCCGCCGATGACCGCGCCGAGAGCGAGCCTGGGCGGGATCCGCCGGTGCACCACGAACGCGCCGGCCGCGGCCGAGGCGACGAGCGCGCCGACGATGATGCCCAGGTCCATGACCGAGGTCTTCTCGGCCAGCACGCCCGCGTCGAACTTCGCGGCGTTGGCCGGGTCGGCCCAGAACGGCCACGACTGCACGTCCACGCCGAGGGCGTCGAGGATCTTCGAGCCCCACATGGAGAACGCGAAGGTCACGCCCCACGGGGAGCCCGAGACGAGCAGGGTCAGCACGTTCAGGCCGGCCAGCAGCAGCGCGCCCACCCACAGCGGCCACGAGCCGCGTACGGCGCGTGCGGCGCCCTGGGCGGCGGGTGGCTCCTCGACGGGCGGGACCTCTCGTCCGCGCCCGATCACGTAGGTCAGCCCGACGATGGCGGCCATCACCGCCAGCGAGATCGCCCACGCCCCCAGGTAGCCGGCACCGGTGTCCGCGAGCGAGACCGGTGCGTGGCTGGGCAGGTCGTTGGTCCACCACGGGAAGTGCAGCGCCCCGACGACCGAGCCGACGATGAAGCCGGTGAGGGTCAGCAGGATGGCGGTCTGGCCGCTGCCGATCGCGAAGAGCGTGCCCGAGGCGCAGGAACCGCCCAGCTGCATCCCCACGCCGAACAGGAAGGACCCGACGAACAGGCCGAACCCGATCGGCGCCAGGGCCGGCGCCGCGGGGAGGTCGCCCCA
>DASTGV010000057.1:0-31967 GCA_035718765.1 Nocardioidaceae bacterium | reverse complement strand
GCAACCCGCGATGTGAGCAAGGTCCCGACGGGATGCCGGTTACGGCCCGGTTTGGGCACCAGACGGGCTCAACCTGTCTGTGCCACCCGCCCCGGCTCGGGCGTCCGCTGCCGCGGCAGGACCACCGGCGGACGGTGCGGCCGCCGGGCCCGCAGGACGACCTTGCCGAGCTCACCGAGGGCCAGCAGGATGACGCCGGGCAACAGGCAGAGCGCCCACTGCCGGCCCGTCAGCGGGGTCGTCGCGAACACGTCCTGCAGGACGCGCATCTGCGTGATCAGCATGGAGCCCAGGGCTGCCCACCCGAACGCCCAGATCAGCTTCGGGTTGGACAGGGTCGCCTTCCCGAACGCGCTGTCCTCCGGGAAGCGCAGGTTGAGCGCGAGGAAGATGTTCATCAGGCCGAGGCCCACCACGGCCATGGTCTGCCCGACCTCGAGGGAGCCGTACGTCGTCTTCCCGATCTGGACCAGGACGAGCGTCGCGGCGGCCATGAAGAGCCCGGAGACGAACAGCCGCACCATCATCGACCTGACGATGATCGGCTGGTCGAAGGGGCGTGGCTTGCGGTCCATGATCCCCGGGGTGGCGACGTCCAGGCCCATCACCGCACCGATGGGCGCGACGACGGCCATGTGGATCCACAGCACCTGCGAAGGGATCAGCAGCGCCGTGCCGGCGATGGCGAACGCCGACGAGCCCACGAAGGCGAGGATGAACATGAACAGGTTGGCGATCTGGATGCGCAGGAACTTCTGGAGGTTGTCGTAGACCTGGCGACCCTCTTCCACGGCGGCCACGATGGTGGCGAAGTTGTCGTCGGCCAGGATCATCTTGGCCGCTCCCTTGGCGACGTCGGTGCCGGTGATGCCCATCGCGATCCCGATGTCGGCCGCCCCGATCGCCGGTGCGTCGTTCACCCCGTCGCCCGTCATCGCCACGATGTTCTTGTTCGCCTTGAGCACCTCGACGAGGCGAACCTTGTGCTCGGGCGCCACCCGGGCGATGACCCCGATCCCCTCGATCTCCCGGGACGCCTCGTCGTCGCTCAACCCGGCGAACTCGGCACCGGTCACCGCCCGCCCCTCGATGCCCAGCTCCTTGGCGATCGCCTCGGCGGTGATGGCGTGGTCGCCGGTGATCATCCGGACCCGGATCCCGGCGCGCTTGGCCTGGGCGATGGCCTTCTTCGCCTCCGCTCGCGGCGGGTCGACCTCCCCCACCAGCGCCGCCATCTCGAGGTCCTGCATCAGCGACATCAGGTCGCCCGAGGGGTCGAAGGCCGCGGGGTCGAACTCCCGCTGGGCGAACGCGAGGACCCGCAGGCCCTGGCTGGCGATGCGCTCGTTCTCGGCCGTCACCTTCTCCCGCATGGCGGCGGTGAGGGGCTCGGTGCGGCCGCCGGGCATGCGGGCACTGCTCGACCGGTCGAGGATGACGTCGGGCGCCCCCTTCACGTAGGCGCGGACGACCGGCTCGCCGTTCGCTCCCGTCATGGTGTGGAAGGTGGCCATGAACTTGTAGTCCGAGTCGAACGGCACCGACGCGATGCGCGGGTGGCTCTCGCGGAAGGCCTTGACGTCGAGGCCGCCCTTCTGTGCGAGCACGTACAGCGCGCCCTCCGTCGGGTCGCCGACGACCGTTCCGTCCTGGATGTCGGAGTCGTTGCACAGGGCGCACGGGAACATCACGTAGTCCAGGTTCGCCTCGGCGTCGCCCGCCGTACGACGCACCTGCCCGTCGAAGCTGTACCCCTCACCGCCGACCGTGTAGTGGTGCGCCGCGGTCGTGATCTCGCGCACCGTCATCTGGTTCATCGTGAGGGTGCCGGTCTTGTCGGAGTTGATCGCCGACGTGGAGCCCAGGGTCTCGACCGCGGGCAGCACCTTCATGATGGCGTTCTTCTTGGCCATGCTGAGCGAACCCACCGAGAGGATCGTGGTGACCACCGCCGGCAGCGCGTCGGGGATCGACCCGACGGCCAGCGCGACGCCGATCCCGAAGAGGACCGTGAACGAGTCGCCCTGCGCCAGGCCCATCACCACGATGGCGACGAACGCGAAGAGCGCCGCCACGATGATGAAGATCGTGAGCCGGTCCACCTGCTTGGTCAGCGGGGTCTTCTCCACCTTCTGCGCCGCCAGCATGTTGGCGATGTGCCCGACCTCGGAGCCCATGCCCGTCGTGGTGACCAGGATCTCGCCGTGACCGCGGGTGACGTTGGTGTTCATGAACGCCATGTTCAGCCGGTCACCGATCGGGACGTCGGCTGCGGCGATGACCTCCGGGCTCTTCTCGACCGCGACGCTCTCTCCGGTGAGAGCTCCCTCCTCGACCTGCAGCGTCGCCGCGAGGACCACCCGGCCGTCGGCCGGGACCCGGTCCCCCGCGTCGACCACCACGACGTCGCCGGGCACGATCTCCTCGGCGGGAACCTCGGAGACGTCCCCGTCCCGCCGTACCTTGGCCAGCGTCTTCATCATCTGGCCCAAGGACGCCGCGGCCGCCTCCGCCTTGCCCTCCTGGTGGTAGCCGAGCCAGGCGTTGAACAGGGTCAGCACGAGGAGCCCCACGAAGGTGCCGATCTCACCGATCAGCAGGCTCACGACCGCGGCGACCACGAGGACGATCTGCATGTAGTCCCGGTAGTGCTTCAGGAACTGCTTCCAGACAGGTGCCGCCTTCGGCGCAGCCAGCGCGTTGGGACCGTACTGCTTCAGTCGCTCCTGGGCCTGGGCCGAGGTCAGCCCCGAGGCGGTGTCCACGTCGAGGCGGCTCGCGACCTCGCTCGGGGTCAGGGCGTGCCACGCCACGTCCACATCCGGGTGCGCGAGGCTCGCCGTCGCAGAGCGGTGGTCGGTCATGGCGGACTCCTCGTCTCGGGTCTGCTCAGTACGGCGTCGGGATGTACCGCAGCGGAAGCAGGGGTTCCTGGTAGCCGTCGGCCTTCTGGCGCTTCGGCAGCGTGACGTGCTCCTCGCGGAGCGGCGCGTACGGGACCTGGGTCAGCAGGTGGCTGATGATGTTGAGGCGGGCGCGCCGCTTGTTGTCGGAGTGCGCCACGAACCAGGGGGCCCACGCGGTGTCGGTCGCGGCGAACATGGCGTCCCTGGCCCGCGAGTAGTCGTACCAGCGGCCGTACGACTCCAGGTCCATCGGCGAGAGCTTCCAGACCTTGCGGGGGTCGTGGATGCGGCTCTCGATCCTGCGGGTCTGCTCCTTGGGGCTGACCTCGAGCCAGTACTTCACCAAGATGATGCCCGAGTCGACCATCGCCCTCTCGATCTCCGGGGCCATCGCGAGGAACCGGTCGGTCTGCTCAGGGGTGCAGAAGCCCATCACCCGTTCGACGCCGGCGCGGTTGTACCAGCTGCGGTCGAAGACCACGACCTCCCCGGCGGCCGGGAAGTGCGCCGCGTAGCGCTGGAGGTACATCTGGGACCGCTCCCGCTCGGTGGGCGCCGGGAGGGCCACCACCCGGAACACCCGCGGGCTCACCCGCTCGACGATCCGCTTGATCGTGCCGCCCTTGCCCGCCGTGTCCCGCCCCTCGAAGACGATGCACACCTTGGCCCCGGTCGCCTTGACCCACTCCTGCATGGCCACGAGCTCGCCGTGCAGCTTCCGCATCTCCGCCTCGTACTCCTTGCGAGGCAGCTTGGCGCCGGCCTGCGGCTGCAGGGGCGCGTCGGGCTTCGTGCCGGCAGCGTCGGCGTCCTGGAGCTTCTTCGTCTTCTTGCCCACGTCCGACCTCCGGTGGCTGTGAGTCCGGAGACCTCAGGCTCGAGATCCCCGCGCGACGGACCGCTCGCGTGCACACGGCACGGCCCGCCAGCCCGACCCTGACCCGCGCCCGCCCGGCGTGCATCCCCCGGCCCGGATGATCCCCTCACCGCTCGCGAGCTAGATCCGGGAGCCGATCGCGGCGAAGGCGGTGCACATCACCAGCAGCCCGATGATCAGGGGCAGCGTGAACCGGAGCCACTGGTCGTAGCGGACCTTGGCCAGGGCCAGGCCACCCATGACCACCGCCGACGTCGGGGTGATGAGGTTCACCACGCCGGACGCCGACTGGTAGGCGGTGACCACCATCGCGCGCGAGACGTTGGCGAAGTCGCCCAGCGGCGCCAGGATCGGCATGGCCAGGGCTGCGTGACCCGACGTCGAGGGCACCAGGAACGCCAGCGGCAGGTTGATGAGGAACATCAGCCCACCGAACGCGGCCGCCGAGGTGTTGCTCACCGCGTTCTCCATCGAGTGGAGCACCGTGTCCGTGATCTGCGAGTTGTTCATGATCACGGTGACACCGCGGGCGAGGACGATGATCAGCCCGACCCCGACGAAGTCGCCCGCGCCGCGCACCAGGGTGTCGGTCAGCCCCTTCTCGCCGAGCCCGCCGATCAGCCCCACCACGATCGACATCACGATGAACAGCGCCGCCAGCTCGGGGAAGTACCAGTCCAGCTGCCAGGCGTAGCTGTCGGCGTTCGGCCCCTTGATCACCTGGGCCCAGGGCACGATGGCGAAGATCATGAAGGCGAACGTGAACGCGACGACGGCCAGGACGCTCTTCTGCTTCCCGGTGAGGGCGGGTGCCGGCACGACCGGGTCAGGGGTGCTCGTCCCGGACCGGCCGTGCGGCCCCGAGCCGCGGACGGCGAGGAGCTCGTCCTCCGGCCGGAACCCGCCGATCGACCTCGCCGGGTCGGCCTTCACCTTCTTGGCGTAGCGCAGCACGAACAGGATGCTGAGCGGCACCAGGACGACGTACATCAGGAACCGGAAGGCGATGCCGTCACCGATCGAGATGCCGGCGGCCTCCGAGGCGACACCGGTCGCGAACGGGTTGACGGTGGAGGCGAGCACGCCGACGCCCGCACCGATGAGGATCGTGGCCGCGGCCACCATGCGGTCGTAGCCGAGGCTCAGCACGAGGGGTACGACGAGCGCGTAGAAGCCGAGCGTCTCCTCGGCCATCCCCTCGGTCGTGCCGCCGATCGAGAACAGCACCATCAGCATGACGATCACCAGCGCGCCCCGGTGGCCGAAGCGCTGGGCGACATGGGCGATGCCGTTGTCGATCGCACCGGTGCGCATCGACATCGTGATGAAGATCCCGATGGCGATCACGAACAGGAAGACGCCGGCGGCCCCGAACAGCTCACCGCTCTCGTAGGGGCCGATGAAGCCGGTGTCGCCGTTCTTGACGCCGTACAGGCCGTTGACCGGGGACAGGAACAGCTGCATGAGCCGGTCGGTCAGCGAGAGACCGGCGTCGACTGCGTGGTAGGTGCCCGGTATGGGGCGTCCGGCCGGGGTTGTCTTGTAGGCGCCCGTCGGGATGATGAACGCCAGCAGCCACACGAGCACCGTCACGGCGAAGAGCACGGTGAAGGCGCTCGGGAAGGCCCACTTCTTCTTCTCCTCGGCCGGTCGCTCGCCGGCCCGTCGCACGTCCGCGGTGGCCATGGCTCCGCCTCTTCTCGATGGGTCGCCCTCCCCCAAGCACAGCAGTCACGAGGGCCTGTGGACGCTGCCCATGGACCTCAGGGACCGGGCCCTTCGGCCCTGACCTCCGCCGCCGGCGGGGCGGACGCTGAGGGCATCGTGTCCCCTTGGAGTGCGAGGTCCTCATGAACATGCACGTCGACTCGGAGGTGGGGCGCCTACGGCAGGTGATCCTGCACCGGCCGGACCTGGAGCTGAAGCGGCTCACGCCCACGAACAAGGACGCCTACCTCTTCGACGACGTGCTGTGGGTCAAGCGAGCCAAGCAGGAGCACGACGCGTTCGCGGAGTCCCTGCGTGACCTCGACGTGAGGGTGCACAAGCTCGCCACGCTGCTGCGCGAGACGGTGGCGATCCCGGAGGCGAAGAAGTTCGTCCTCGAGGAGTCCCTCGACGAGCGCGTCTACGGGCCGATGGCACTGGACGGGCTGCACGCCTTCTTCACGTCCCTCGACGACGAGACGCTGGTCGAGTACCTCATCGGCGGCCTGACCAAGCGCGAGCTGCTCGAACGGGTCGACGAGCCCAAGTCGCTCGTGGTCCAGGCACTCGACCTCGAGGACATGCTCCTCCCGCCGCTGCCGAACCACATGTTCACCCGGGACACCTCGGCCTGGATCTACGACGGTGTCTCGGTCAACGCGATGCGCAAGCGTGCGCGCGAGCGGGAGACGATCCACTACGAGGCGATCTACCGGTGGCACCCGCTGTTCGCGGACGCGACCTTCCACGTGTGGTCCGAGGGGCGGGTCAACGGCGTGGCGACGACCGAGGGCGGCGACATCCACGTCCTGGGTCGCGGTGCGGTGCTGGTCGGGATGAGCGAGCGGACCACGGCCCAGGGCATCGAGCGGCTCGCGAAGCGCCTGTTCGCCAAGGGCTCGGCGCAGCGGATCGTCGCGCTGGCGATGCCGCAGAAGCGCGCGTTCATGCACCTCGACACGGTGATGAGCATGGTCACCGAGGACACCTTCACCAAGTACGCCGGACTCGGGATGCTGCCGTCGTACACGATCGAGCCGGGTGACACGGAGAAGGAGCTGAAGGTCACCGCACACCCGGCCGACGACATGCACAAGGCGATCGCCGCGGCGCTCGGGCTCGACGACATCAAGGTGCTCACCCCGACCCAGGACGTGCACGCCGCCGAGCGCGAGCAGTGGGACGACGGCTGCAACGTCCTCGCCGTGAGTCCCGGCGTCGTGGTCGCCTACGAGCGCAACGTCACCACCAACACGTTCCTGCGCAAGGAGGGCATCGAGGTGGTGACCATCCAGGGCAGCGAGCTAGGCCGGGGCCGCGGCGGTCCCCGCTGCATGAGCTGCCCGATCGAGCGCGAGGGGCTCTGAGATGGCCTTCAACCTGCGCCATCGCAGCTTCCTCAAGGAGGTCGACTTCACCCCGAAGGAGTGGAAGTTCCTGCTCGACCTCGCCGCCGAGCTCAAGGTGGCCAAGTACGCCGGCTCGGAGCAGCCACGGCTGACCGGCAAGAACATCGCGCTGATCTTCGAGAAGACCTCGACCCGCACCCGTTGTGCCTTCGAGGTCGCGGCCTTCGACCAGGGAGCGCGGGTCACCTACCTCGACCCGTCGGGGTCCCAGATCGGGCACAAGGAGTCGATGGCGGACACGGCCCGGGTGCTGGGTCGGATGTACGACGGGATCGAGTACCGCGGCTCCGCGCAGGAGAACGTCGAGGTCCTCGCGGCGTGCTCGGGTGTCCCGGTCTGGAACGGTCTCACCACCGAGTGGCACCCGACGCAGACGCTCTGCGACATGCTGACCATGCGCGAGCACTCGCACAAGCACGACGAGGAGATCTCCTTCGCGTTCCTCGGGGACGCGCACAACAACGTCGGGAACTCGTTGCTGGTCGCCGGCGCGATGATGGGCATGGACGTCCGGATCGTGGCGCCGCGGGAGCTCTGGAACGACGACGGTGTCGTCAAGCAGGCGCAGGACATCGCCGCGGAGACCGGTGCCCGGATCACGCACGTCGACGACGTCGCCGCGGGCGTGCACGGGGTCGACTTCGTCTACACCGACGTGTGGGTCTCCATGGGAGAGCCCGTGGAGGCGTGGGAGGCCCGCATCCACCTGCTGAAGGCGTACCAGGTGAACATGGACGTGCTCCGGATGACCGGGAACCCGGACGTGAAGTTCATGCACTGCCTGCCCGGGTTCCACGACCGGCACACCAAGGTCGGCGAGGAGCTGTTCCAGAAGACCGGGATGACCGCCCTCGAGGTGACCGACGAGGTGTTCGAGTCCAAGCACTCCATCGTCTTCGACCAGGCCGAGAACCGGATGCACACCATCAAGGCCGTGCTGGTCGCGACGCTGGGAGGCTGACGTGCGGATCGTCATCGCCCTCGGGGGGAACGCGCTGCTCCAACGCGGCCAGAAGCCCGACTGCGACGTGCAGGAGGCCAACGTCGCGCGGGCGGTCGCAGCCCTCGCCCCGCTCGCGGCCGCGCACGAGATCGTGATCACGCACGGCAACGGTCCCCAGGTCGGCGTGCTGGCGCTGCAGAGCGCCTCCGACCCGCACCTCACGACGCCGTACCCCTTCGACGTCCTGGGCGCGCAGACGCAGGGCATGATCGGCTACTGGCTGCTCCAGGCCATGCAGAACGCGCTGCCGGGCCGCCAGGTGGCCGCGATCATCAACCAGACGCTCGTCGAGGCGAATGACCCGGCCTTCGAGAACCCGACCAAGTTCGTCGGTGAGGTGTACGACGAGGCCGAGGCCAAGCGTCTGGCCGAGCGGCGCGGCTGGACCGTGAAGCCCGACGGCGACCGGTGGCGCCGCGTCGTGGGGTCGCCGAAGCCCCAGCGGGTCGTGGAGACCCGGCTCATCCGGCTGCTGCTCAACAGCGGGGCCGTCGTGATCTGCGCCGGCGGCGGTGGGGTGCCGGTGATCCGCAACGAGAAGGGCCACCTCGAGGGCGTGGAGGCCGTCGTCGACAAGGACCTGACCACCTCGGTCCTCGCCGAGGCGCTCGAGGCCGACGCGCTCCTGGTGCTCACCGACGTACCCCACGTGGTGCGCGGCTACGGGACCCCCGAGGCCACGCCGGTCCTGCGCGCCACGCCCGCGGCACTGCACCGGGAGGCCTTCCCCGCGGGCTCGATGGGTCCCAAGGTGGACGCGGTGTGCCGGTTCGTCGAGGTGACCGGCGACATGGCTGCCATCGGACGCCTCGAGGATGCCGTCGCGATCATCGAAGGAACGGCCGGCACCGTCGTGACCCCCGCCGGCGACTACGGCGGGCCCGACGACCTGCGGCCGGGGCGGCTCTGAGGTGCGGTTCCGCGACTCAGGAGCCGTCCCTGCCTCGCCCCGCCGCGCCGGAGGCTCCCGCCGGCCGCGACAGGCCGAGCCGGCTGATCGGGCGCAGCACCAGCTCGAGCAGCGTGGTCACGCCGCTGATCAGCAGCGCGCCCAGCACCGTCCCCCCGAAGCCCCCGACGTCCAGGTTGTCGCTGAGGCCGGCCGTGACGGCCAGCAGGACGCCGTTCACCACCAGGGCCGACAGACCGACGGTCAGCACGCTCAACGGCATGGCGACGAACCACAGCAGGGGCCCCAGGACGGCGTTCACCAGGCCCAGCAGCAGCGACACCCACAGGAGCGTCCCGAAGCCGCCCCGCACCTCGATGCCCGGGACGATCGCCGCCGCCACCCAGACTGCGGCCGCGATCACCAGCCAGTTGACGAGCACCCTCATCAGCAGCAGCACGTCCGACCCGGACAGCCCGGACACCTCGTCCGGACCGAGGGGGGTGAGCGGCTCGAGGGCGGGGTCCACCAGACCGAACCGTTGCTTGGTGACGAGCGCCCAGTGCGCCCGGGACCGGTCGAACTCGGCACCGATCGACGCGGACGCAACGAGCACCACGGAGATCGCGAGCAGCCACCCGACGATCGCGATGGTGATGCCGAACAGACCGAACTCGCTGGTGTAGCGCGCGACGAGGGACGGCATGTAGACGGTGGTGGCGACGCCGTACAGCGCTGTCGCGATCGCCGTCACGCCGGCACCGACGAGCAGCCTGCGCCAGTGGACCTGGCGGTCCATGAGCAGGTACGGGATCGAGGTCCACAGCAGGAGCCCGGTGGCCGCCGAGAGCGGGACGGCCAGGAGCCACTCGAACGGCAGGTGCGCGAACAGGCCTTGGATGGTGTAGAGGGCCAGCACCTCGGCCAGCAGCGCGAACAGGCCCAGCGCAGCGGAGAGGGCCCCGCGCCGGCCCGGCTTCGGGCGGTCCCAGGCGGCGAGGTACGTCGCCTGCAGCCGGCGGGTGTAGGAGATCCCCGAGAACACCAGCAGGAGCGCGCTGAAGACGCTGAGGCTGCTCGTGGCGACCTCGGGGGTCTCGAACAGGCGGTGGACCGCCGTGGCCGAGTCGCCGGAGAGCCCGAACTTGCGGACGATCGTCTGGGACACGACGTGCGTGCTGCCGGCGGGCAACAGGGTCGAGACCAGGATGAGCAGCGGGATCAGGGCCGTGAACGCCTGCGAGGCCAGCACCAGGGAGCGGTCGATGCCGTTCATCGTGAGGAAGCGCCGCACGCACCCACCCAGGAACGACTCCCCTACGCGTTGGCTCAGTGCCGCGAAGTCTTCCGTGGGGAGCAGCACGGACCCTCGGTTCCTCTCGTCGCTCGGGTTCCCGACCACGCTCCCCACCCAGCGGACTCCCGGCATCGTCCGAGGTGGATGACTCATCCGACCGGGGTGATGACGTGAACGGCGGGTGACGGCACGGTGACGGGAACCCTTGCACCGACAAGCATCCGAGAGGAGTCACCGTGACCACGGCCCTCCACGCACCCACGCCACAGTGGCGTGCGAGCCCCGCCGAGCGCGCCGAGCGCGGTCTCGCCGCCCGCGCGGCACTCCCCCGCGACCGGCAGGCCGAGCTGGTGCTGCCCGCCGGCCGCCGCGACCTCGTCTCGGTGATGGAGGAGCGGGCCCGGACGATGGTCCCGGAGCTGGTCCCGGTGCGGTACGGCCGGATGATGACCTCGCCGTTCGCGTTCCTGCGCGGCAGCGCCGCGGTGATGGCCGCCGACCTGGGCGCGGCGCCGGTCTCGGGGATCGCCGCACAGGTGTGCGGGGACGCACACCTCTCGAACTTCGGGCTGTTCCGCACCGAGGAACGCCGGCTGCTCTTCGACCTCACCGACTTCGACGAGTCCGTCCCCGGGCCGTGGGAGTGGGACCTCAAGCGGCTGGCCGCGAGCATCGTGGTGGCCGGGCGGGGCAACGACTTCTCGCACCGGGAGCGCCGCGAGAACGTCGTGAAGACCGTCCGGCGCTACCGTGACGCCACGGCCCGGTTCGCCGCGATGCGCACTCTCGACGTCTGGTACGCCCGGGCCGACGCGGACGAGGTCCGCGACGTGCTGCGGCCCATGCTGGGTGCGAACCCGCGCCGGAGGGGCAGCGCCATGGCCAAGGCCCGTGCCAACCGCAGCCTCAAGGGTCTCGAGCACCTCGCGGAGGTCGTGGACGGCAGGCTGCGGATCAGGGCCGACCCGCCGCTCGTGGTGCCGCTGCAGGAGCTGCTCTGCCGCCCCGACCGGGACGACCAGGAGTCCCAGGTCGGCCACGTGCTGGCCCGGTACCGGCGCAGGCTCACCGGCGAGCGGCGGACGCTGCTCAACCAGTTCGAGGTCGTCGACGTCGCCCGCAAGCTGGTCGGTGTGGGCGGTGTCGGCACCCGGTGCTGGATCGTGCTGCTGCGCGGGAGGGACGCGGGCGAGCCGCTCTTCCTCCAGGTCAAGGAGGCCCAGCCGTCGGTCCTCGCCCCCTACGCCGCGGTCGCCGTCCGGCGGCCCATCGCCCTCCAGAACGACGCGGAGCGGGTGGTGGCCGGCCAGCGGCTGATGCAGGCCGGCGTCGACATGTTCCTGGGCTGGCAGCGGATCGCGGGGGACGGCCGCATGCGCGACTACTACGTGCGGCAGCTGCGCGACACGGAGGCCTCCGCCGACGTGGAGCGGATGGACCCCCACGGCATGACGGCGTACGGCCGGCTGTGCGGCTGGACCCTGGCCCGGGCGCACGCCCGCTCCGGGGACCCGGTCGCCGTGTCGACGTACCTCGGCGACGACGACGTGTTCCCGGAGGCGGTGGCGGCGTACGCCGAGCAGTACGCCGACCAGACCGAGCGTGACCACGCGTCCCTGCTCGCCGCGGTCGAGACCGGTCGGCTGCGGGCCACGCTCGGGGTCTGACCGGCGGACGTGCCTAGTCGAAGGCGTGCCGCCGGGCCTGCACGGTCTTCATCTCCGCGCCGTGGACGGTGATCGCCCAGATCACCAGCACGTCGAACGCGATCATGGTCATCGACCAGATGGGGTACGCGCCCAGGAAGCCGATGTTCACGAGTGCGCTGAGCGCCGCGACGCCGATCCCGAGCACCCGGGCCCACATCTTGCCGGTGATGAGCGCCGCTCCCGCGCCGATCGCCACGGCCCCGAAGATCAGCTGGATCCAGCCCCAGGTGGTGAAGTCCACGGACACGACCAGCCCGCTGTTGGAGACGAGGTAGGCCTGGTTGTGGATGAGAGCGACCAGTCCCTGGATCATGTGGAACGAGCCGAGCATCACCATCATGATGGCGGCGAAGGCGATCCAGCCGACCCACATCGTGGGCTCCGGGCCCGCGCGCCCGGAGTCATCCGGGAGCGCGGAGCCCTGCGGCGGGCGCGACTGCTGTGACGCGGCCGGCGATGCCGGCTGCTGCGGGACCTTGGGTCCCAGGTTCGTCTCTGACATGACAGCTCCGTCTGTCGAAGGGAAGGTGTCTCAAGAGTGGTTCGTCCGGACTCCTCCGTCCTCATCCACCCGGGGTGAACCGGCCCGCGTCCCCGGTGGTGTCCTGCGGGGACGGTGGACCGCCGTCCTCCGCCTCGGGCAGCCAGTCGTAGATCACCACCGTGCGCAGCAGCAGGTCCTGCAGGGAGCGACGGGCCGGACCGACGACGCACCACACGAGACCGATCGGGAACAGCGCGCACAGCACCGCCCGGGCCGACGAGGTGAGCAGGCCGGGGTGCCGACCCCGGCGGTCGACCAGCCGCAGCCCCATCACGTGACCGCCGTAGGTCCGCCCCGTGACGGACCAGGCCGCGGTGAGGTAGACGACGAGCAGCACCAGCGCCCACGTCACGCCGGGCAACGGGCGCAGACCGGTGAAGTCGAACCCGCGCGGGTCGAGGACGAAGCGCAGCCCGATCCAGCCGGCGTACCCGATCGCGAGTGCCGCGGCCACCACCAGGATGTCGACGGTCCCCGCGAGCGTGCGGGTGACCAGGCCGGCCCGCTGCCCCTGGTAGGGCCGGGCCTCCCGCGGGACGGGCGAGACGCCCCCCGGCGCCTCCCGCATCAGGACTCTCGCGGCGTGAGCGGGTCCGGCTGGCGGGGCAGGCCGTCCGGTGACGGGCTCGCGACCGCGGAAGGGGTGGGCCTGCGGCTCCGCCGCAGACGCAGACGGTCGATGGCCCGGGTGACCGCCTCGTCACCCGAGATGCCCTGCATGCGCACCTCTCGCAGCGTGTCCGAGGCCATCGACCCGGTCGAGTCGCGGATGATCTCCGGCAGGTCCAGCTGGTCGATCACGTCCTCGGCGATCCCGACCAGGTCGATGCGGGCGAGCACCGCGTCGATGTCGATCCGGGCGGCCGCCGCGTCCAGGTCGACCGTGGCGACGAGCCCGTCGAGGTCGACACGCTCACGCACGATGCGGTTGAGGTCGAGCCGCTCGATGACCGCGTTCAGGTCGAGCTGCCGGGCGATGGCGTCGATGTCCACACGGGCGACCGCGGCATCCAGGTCGACGTCGGCCACGACCTTGTCCAGGTCGACGTACCGACGGACCGTCTCGGTCAGGTCGACACGGCTGAGCACCTCCTGGGCGACGATCGGCACGAGGGCGTCCAGCAGCCCCGAGAGCGAGCGCAGCGCCTCCTCCCGGCGGCGGCCGCCCTGACGCGCGAGGCTCCTCAGCCAGGTCTCGGGCCGGTACGGCGGTGCGAGCATCGGCGGACGGAGTGCCACCCGCAGGAGCGGCCGACCGACCGCTCCCGCGCCACGGGCGACGAGCGCGGCCGCCTCCAGGGCGGTCCGGGCTGCCTCGACCGCGATGTCGAGCGCAACGACCAGGTCGTGGTTCCTGTCCGCTGCCGGCCTGTCGCGCAGCCACGATGAGCTGTCCATGGCCGGGTCGTCACACCAGGGCCTTGGCCTTGAGCTGCTGGAACTCGGCCTCGTTGATCACGCCGGCGTCCAACATCGAGCGGGCCTGGTTGATCTGCTCCGCCGGGCTCGGCTGGGCCGGCGGGGTGCTCTGCGCCGCCACCTTCCTGATGTAGTCGTCCTGCTCCTGCCGCATCGCCGCGGCGCTGCGGGCCGAGCGCTCCGACATCCCGCCACCCTTCACGATCAGGTAGGCCAGCGCGGTCAGGAACGGTACGAAGATCAGCCCGACGATCCAGAGAGCCTTCACGAAGCCCGAGCTCTCCCGGTCCCGGAAGAGGTCAGCGATGATCGCGAACATGACCATGAGGTAGGCCACGAACGCGAAGCTGATGACGATGAACCACACAACATCCCAGAACGACATTCCAGGTTCCTTTCCTCGTGACGGCTCGTGACCTGCCGTCACGACGAAGTCTGGTCGCCTTCGGCGCGAAGCGGATCATCTGCCGCGGATGACCTTCGGCGGCACATCCGGGTCGCTGAGGTCGTCCGGCCGGGTGACGGGCCGCGCCCAGGATCGCGAGACCCTGGACAATGCTCGTCCGACCGGTCGTCAACCGGCTCGTCCTGGCGGTCGCCGTGGGAGCAGCCGGCTCACGCTCCGGCATCCCTGACTCCGGGCGGCCGTCCGGACAGGCGCCTAGCCGACCGTGCGGGAGTTGTCTCCATCCGGCACGGATGAGGCGTATCCGGGCCGGTTTCGGCACCGTGGGAGCCAGGCGGGGAGCCCGGAGGAGCGTGGTCGCATGAGCCTGCCGACCGTGGAGGGGACTCCCTTGCCGCGGCCGATCGTCGTGATGGTCGGCCTGGCCACGGTCTTCGTGGTTGTCGCGGGACTGAGGGGTCTCTCCGAGATCATCGGTCCGACGTTCCTGGCCCTGGTCCTCACCATCGCGGCCCATCCGATGCGGCGCTGGGTGGCCGGCCACGGGCTCCCGGGCTGGGTCGGGAGCGTCCTGGCGATCCTGGTGATCTACGGCGGGTTGGTCGGCCTCACGCTCGCCATGCTCGTGGCGGGCGCACGCTTCGCCGCCCTGCTGCCGACCTACCAGCAGGAGCTGCAGCGGCTGCTGGACGACGCCCTTGCCTGGCTCGACTCCGTCGGGGTGCACCAGGCACAGGTCGACGCTCTCTCGGAGAGCATCGACCTCGGCCGCGTGGTCGCCTGGCTGGGTGATGTCGTGGGCGGTCTGGTCGGGGTGCTCACAAGCCTCCTGTTCGTCGTCACGCTGGTGCTGTTCATGGTCGTCGACGCCACCGGCTTCACCCCCAAGCTCGGGGAGCTGCCCGCCGAGCGGCGTGGGCTGGTCGACGCGCTCCTGTCCTTCGCCGCCGGCACCCGCAAGTACCTCGTCGTCTCCACGGTCTTCGGTCTCATCGTCGCGGTCATCGACACCGCGGCGCTGTTCTGGATCGGGGTCCCGGTGGCGGTGCTGTGGGGGCTGCTCGCCTTCATCACCAACTACATCCCGAACATCGGGTTCGTGATCGGCGTCGTGCCGCCCGCCGTGATCGGCCTCCTGGAGGGCGGGCCCGGGATGATGATCGCGGTCCTCGTGACGTACACCGTCATCAACGTGGTCATCCAGAGCGTCATCCAGCCCAAGGTCGTGGGAGACGCGGTCGGCCTGTCCACCACCATCACGATGCTCTCGCTCGTGTTCTGGGCCTACACCCTGGGCGCTGTGGGGGCTGTGATGGCGGTGCCGCTCACGCTGCTGACGAAGGCCGTCCTGGTCGACGCCGACCCGGGGTCCCGGTGGGTCGGGTTCCTGCTCGCGGGACCGGCACCGCGCCCCCGGGCGCACCCTGCGCCCGCACCGGTCGCGGGGAACGCCCCCGAGCCCGCGACAGACGGCGGTGGCGGTGCGGGACCCGTGCAGGCTCCGGGGGTCTAGGCACCCGCCCGACCGACCTGGCCATCAGGGCGTCCACGTCGCGGACGATGCGCGCGAGGTGGCGCGCGCCGGGGCGCCACGCGGCACGCCGTACTCCCTTCGGGTCATGGCCGCGACGGTCGCTCGACTGACAGGATGGCGGCGTGTGCCCTCCCACGCCCCCGACGGTCGACGCCCGGGACGTCCGGCTGCTCGACGCCCTGCGCGTGGCCGCGGTCCTGCTGGACGCCGAGCGTCGCGTCCTGCACGCCAACCCGGCGGCGCTCGAGTTCTTCGCCACGACCCGTGAGCGGCTGGTCGGACGGAGCGCGGCGGAGGCACTGTTCGAGCCGTCCGAGCAGGGGCCCGCGGAGGAGGTGCTGACCAAGGTGCTCGCCGGCACCCGCTGGGAGGGCGAGCTCCCGGTCACCGGACGCGAGGACCACGCCGGCCGCACGCACCTCTCGATCACGGCGCTGCACCTGCAGGGCCACGTCGACGGTGCGCTGCTGCTCGCCGAGGACGCCGGCAGCTCCCGCGGCCGCGCGCAGCGGCTCGCGGAGCGGCTGACCCGGCTGGCCAGCGTGACCGCCGAGCTGCTCACGGCCGACGACGTCCCGGCCGTCACCCAGATCGTCATCGAGCACATCGCGGACGCGGCGGGCGCCACCGTGGCCTCGCTCTCCGTGCCCGTCGACGACACCACCCTGCGGCTGGTGGGGCTGCGCGGCGGCCGTGAGGGTGCGGCCACGCGCTGGCAGACCTACCCCATGGCGGGTACGCCGGCCGGGGACAGCGTCCTGACCCGGCGGGCCCTGGTGCTCAGCGGCCGCGAGGAGATCGCCCGTCGCTACCCGGACATGGAGACCGCCTCCGACGGTGAGCGGTCGATGGTCTGCCTGCCCCTGATCGTGCGGGACCGGGTCCAAGGCGTCGCCACGATGTCGTTCCCGGGGCGGCGTACCTTCGACGGCGCCGAGATGGAGTTCTTCCGCGTCATGTCCGACACGTGCGCGCAGGCGATCGACCGCGCGCACGCCCTCGCGGAGGCTGCCGACCAGGCCACCAAGCTGACCTTCCTCGCCCGGGCCACCGACGAGCTGGCCAGCAGCCTCGACTACGAGCGGACGCTGCGCAACGTGGCCAGGCTGGCCGTCCCGTGGTTCGCGGACTGGTGCTCGATCGCTCTCGGGATCGACGGCCAGCTGCGGACCCTGGCCGTCGAGCACGTCGACCCACGGAAGGTCGAGCTCGCACGGGAGTTCGAGCGGCGCTTCCCGCAGGACCCGGAGGCGGCCGGCGGGTCCTACCAGGTCTTCCGGACCGGTGAGTCGGTGCTGACGCCCGAGATCACCGAGGAGATGATCGACGCCGCCGTACCGGACGAGGAGCAGCGCCGGCTGATCCGGGAGCTGAACCTCTACAGCGCGATGTCGGTGCCCCTCAAGGTGGGCGACCGGGTCCTGGGCGTGGTGACGTGGGTGGCCGGCGAGCAGGGCCGACGGTTCGGGGAGCGTGACCTGACGTTCGGGGAGGACCTGGCCCGGCGCGCGGCCGTCGCGATCGACAACTCCCAGCTGCACACGGAGCTGCGGGAGATGGCCGTGCGGCTGCAGCGGGCGATCCTGCCGGCGGCGCTCCCCCGCGTCGACGGGTGGGAGATCGCGGCGCACTACTCCCCCGCCGGCCACCTGGACGCCGGCGGTGACTTCTACGACGTGATCCGCCTCGAGAACGGGAGGATCGCGCTGTTCGTGGGAGACGTGATGGGGCGCGGGGTGCACGCCGCGGCCGCGATGGCGCAGATGCGCTCCGCCGTGCGCGCGTTCGTCGCGGTCGACCCCTCCCCCGGGACCCTGCTCAGCCGGCTCGACCGGCTCTTCGCGCAGTACGACATCGACCAGCTCGTCACCATGATGTACGCCGTCGCCGACCCGGTCCGCGACGAGATTGTCGTCGCCAGCGCGGGGCACCCGGCGCCGGTCGTGCTGCGTGCCGACGGGTCGCAGACCACGCTGGAGGTGCCCGACAGCCTGCTTCTGGGGGCGGGCGGCGAGGACCGGACGGCGGTGGTCTTCCCGTTCGGTCCCGGCGACCTCGTGCTCGCCTTCACCGACGGCCTCATCGAGCGGCGCAACGAGGACATCGACGTCGGCCAGCGTCGCCTCGAGGCGGCCTGCGGCCGGCTGCGGTCGGGCGTGCTGCGCGACCACCTCCTCGGCCTCATCGACGAGGTCCGCGACCCGGTCCGGGACGACGACGTGGCCGTGCTGGCGGTGCGCCGGCTGGTCAGCTGAACTTCCCCCACCCCGGCGCGCATGCCCGGGCGGCCCCGGGGTAACAGCAGCATGTCGATGCACTTACGCAGGACATCGCACCCCCGGGCGCCCCTGACCGTCCTCTCGGCCGGTGAGGGGCGCTCGGCCCGTCCCCGACGTCAGAAGGGCATCGCGACGAACGGCGAGGAGTAGTCCGGGTCGCCGGTGAGGAAGGCCTCCGCCTCGTCGGCGGGCATCCGGTCCTGCTCGGCCGCGACGACGTGCCGGAGCAGCCGGACGTCACCGGGGGTGGCCAGCCCGGTGATCTCGTCGTGCGCCAGCGCCCAGGACACCGCCGCCCGGATCTTCGCGGGCTCGCTCTGCGGCTCGTACCACGTGGCGTAGCCGTGGTCGGCGCCCTCGGGCCAGTTGCGGCGAGACACCGTCTTGATGACCATCAGGCCGACGTCCTGGGCCTGTGCCTCGGCGACGAGAGCCTCGTAGTCGGCGCGGTAGTCCGGCCGCGCCCACACCGCCGGGTTCAGCGGGGTGAGCACGGTGGCGAAGGGGTGCCGGCGCAGCGCCTCGAGGTGCGTCCCGGGTGCGCTGTGGCTGTGCCCGGTGATCCCGATGTGCGTGACCAGGCCCTCCTCCTGGGCACGGACCGCGGCCTTCAGCGCGCCGTCGGGGGCGGTCGCCTTGTCGAGCTCCTCGAGGTCGCCCACGGCGTGCAGCTGGAGCAGGTCGACCGAGTCGACGCCCAGCCTCTCCAGCGACTCGTGGATCCCGCGCCAGGCCGCCTCGGCGTCGCGCTGGCCGGTCTTGGTCGCCAGGAAGATCTCGCCGCGGTGCTCGCGCAGCCACGGCGCCATGCGCACCTCGGCCTCCCCGTAGTCACGGGCCACGTCGAAGTGGTTGACGCCCGCGGCCAGCGCCTCGTCCAGCGACGCGTCGGCCGTGTCCTGGTCGACCTCGGCGAGCGCCGCCGCTCCGTAGATGAGTACCGAGCTGTCGTGGCCGGTGCGGCCGAGTCGTCGTCGCTCCATCACAGTCCTCCTGGGTCGGCTTCCTCCCTACCCTGTCAGAGCGACGGTCACGCGTCTGCCTGCCAGACTGCGCGCATGAGCGACGAGCCGCTGCCGGACCCGGCACTGGTCGTGCTCGTCGGCGCCTCCGGCTCCGGCAAGTCGACGTGGGCCCGGGCCCGCTACCGGTCGGCCGAGGTCGTCTCCGCCGACGACCTGCGCGGCGTCGTCGGGAGCGGCCGGCACGACCTGGACGCCTCGACGGAGGCCTTCGCCCTTCTCGACCTGATCGTCGGCGGCCGGGTGCGACGCGGGCTCAGCACCGTCGTGGACACCCTCGGTCTGGACGACGTACGACGGAGGGGGTGGCTCGACCTGGCCCGCGCGCACCGGCTGCCTGCCGTGGTCGTCGCGTTCGACACGCCGGCCGAGCTGTGCCGGCGGCGCAACGCCGACCGGGACCGGCCCGTCCCCGCCCCGGTGCTCACCCAGCAGGTCCGCTCGTTCCGCGCGCTGCGCCCGGTGCTGGCCGACGAGGGCTGGGACCGGGTCCTCGAGGTGGCCGGCGCCGACGTGGCCCCGGCGCCGGCAGCGACGCCGCAGCCCGACCGGCCGCGGCAGGAGGGTCTGGACGTGGTGCTCCAGGTCTCGCGGTTCCCGTGGGGCGACGACCCGGCGACCTGGCTGCGCGACGTCGCGCTCGCGGCGGACGAGGCCGGCTTCGCCGGGCTCGCGCTGATGGACCACCTCATCCAGGTCCCGCAGGTCGGCACGGCCTGGGAGCCGATCCCCGAGCCCTGGGTGACGCTCGGCCTGCTGGCCGGCCTCGACACCCGGCTGCGGCTCGGCACCCTCGTGACGCCGGTGACCTTCCGCCCGCCGGGCATCACCGCCAAGGCGGCCGCCACCCTCGACGTCCTGTCCGGCGGCCGGGCGTTCGTCGGGGTCGGCGCCGGCTGGTGGGAGCGCGAGCACCTCGGGTTCGGGCTGCCGTTCCCGCCCGCGCGGGAGCGGCTCGACCTGCTCGAGTCCGGCATCGAGACGATGCGCGCGCTGTGGGCGGCCGGCACCAAGCCGTACGCCGGATCACACGCCGCCCTGCCGGAGACGACGGCGTACCCGCGCCCGCTGCACGACGTGCCGGTGATCGTCGGCGGCGGTGGCGAGCGGCGCACGCTGCGGATCGCGGCCCGGCTGGGCGACGCGTGCAACGTGCCGGTGGACGCCGTGGAGCAGAAGGCGGCCGTGCTGCGCCGGCACTGCGAGGAGGTCGGTCGCGACCCCGCCGAGGTCGCCGTCACCGTGCTCGACCTGCCGGTCGTGGGTCGGGACCGCGACGACGTGTGGCAGCGGGTGGAGCGGCTGCGGGGACGCACGGCGGCCGCGGCGTACGCCCGGCGCCACCACGCCGGCACCCCGTCCCAGCACCGCGGCCGCTACGCGGCCCTGGCGGAGGCGGGCGTCTCCACGGTGTTCACCGCGCTGCCGGACCTGGCGAGCCCCGAGGACGTGCTCGCGGTCGCCGGAATGCTGCCCTGACGGAGAGGTCACGGGAATGCGGTCGCTGGGTAGGAAGGTTGCAGCACCCGTCCGACCCGACGAACGGAAGGCAGCACCGTGACCGACAAGCCCGACATCGCCGCCCGCGCGAGCGACCTGCTCGCCCTGCACCAGGACCCGGAGCTGCTGACCGTGGTCAACGTCTGGGACGCGATCTCCGCCCGCGTCGTCACCGACATCGAGGGGACGAAGGTGCTCGCGACCGCCAGCCACTCGATCGCCGCGTCCCGCGGCTACGAGGACGGCGAGAACATCCCGGTCGACGAGATGATCGAGGAGGTCCGCCGGATCGTCGCGGCGACGCACCTGCCGGTGACCGCCGACCTGGAGGGTGGCTACGGAAACGCGCCCGAGACGGTTCGCAAGGCCATCGGCGTGGGCGTCGTCGGGGCCAACATCGAGGACCAGATGAAGCCGCTGGCCGAGGCGGCCGCGCAGGTCGAGGCGGTCATGAAGGTCGTCGCGGCCGAAGGCGTCCCCGACTTCGTGCTCAACGCCCGCACCGACACGTTCCTGCGCGCTCTCGGCAACGACGACCGGGCACCCGAGGAGGTGCTGCGGGACGCCGTCGAGCGGGGCAGGGCGTTCCTCGACGCGGGGGCTCCCACCGTCTTCGTGCCCGGGATCCTGAGCGACGAGCAGGTCCGCACGCTCGTGGACGCCTTCGGTCCCCAGCGACTCACGACCATCGGCATCCCCGGCAACCCGGACAACGCCCGGCTGGCCGAGCTCGGGGTCGCCCGGGTCTCCTACGGGCCGATCCCGCAGCGGGTGGCCCTGACGGCGCTGGCCAAGCTCGTGGAGAGCATCCACGCCGGCGGTGGCGTGCCCGAGGACACGCGTCCGCTCAACTGACATGAGCTACCTGCCCTACCCCGAGGACCGCTACACCGGCGCGACCGGTGAGGCGTCCGCGACACTGCGACCGGACGCGACCCCCGGCGAGATCCAGCGGGGCGCGCTGACCGCCCGCTACCTGGCCACGGGGGCCGCGACGGACGGGCAGTTCGGGCTGTACCGCTGGGAGATGGGTCCGGGCCGCGGCGGCCCGGACCCGCACTTCCACCGCAGCATCAGCGAGTCGTTCTACGTGCTCTCCGGGGCGGTGCGGCTGCACGACGGGCACGGCTGGGTCGACGGCCACCCCGGCGACTTCCTCCACGTCCCGCCGGGCGGGGTGCACGGCTTCCGCAACGAGTCCGGCGAACCGGCCTCGATGCTCATCCTGTTCACGCCCGGCGCGCCGCGCGAGGACTACTTCGAGCGCGTGCACACGGTCGGGCAGATGAGCGAGGAGGACCGGGAGGAGTTCTTCCGGCGTCACGACACGTTCTGGGTCTGAAGGCGTTCCCTGAAGAACGCCAGGACCCGGTCCACGGCCTCCTGCCGGCGGTGCTCGGTGACCGTCGAGTGGCCCCTGCCCTCGAGCTCGACCGCGACGAAGCCGTCGCCGAGCTCGCGGCGCAGCGTGTCGAAGCGGGTGCCGGTGGCCGGGTCCTTCCGGAAGCGCAGGCCGAGCACCGCGCAGCCCTCGGCGGCCCGGCGCCGCACCACCTCGAGGTCCGCGGGAGACAGGTTCAGGTCGGCCGCCCGGGCTCTGCCGACGGCGAACGGCACGCTCGGCTGGCACAGCACCGGGGCGGCCACGGCGTCGTCGACCATCATCGCCAGCGCGAACCCGCCGGTGAAGCACATGCCCACGGCGCCGACGCCGGGACCGCCGAGCTCGGCGTGCAGGTCGCGGGCGAGCGAGCGGAGCCACCCCGCCACCGGGGTCGTCTCGTTGCGGGCCAGCTTGGTGAACTCCCGGCTGATGCACACCCGCGGGATCACCGTTGCCACCTGCCGGAGGCTCACCGCTCCCCCGGCCTCCCCGAACAGCTGCGGCATCACGACGGTGTGCCCGGCCGCGACGACCTCCTCGGCGAAGGCGACGACGGCGTCGGTCATCCCGGGGATCTCGTGCACCACCACCACACCGGGGCCGGTGCCCTTGCGCCAGGTCGGGTGGGTCGTCCCGTCGTACGTGTGGCTGCCGCGGGTCCAGGAGTCGAGTGCGCTCATGGGCCCATCGTTGCCTAGGCTGACGCGGTGCCCGCCTCCCAGAACGCCTTCCGCGTCGGCTTCGTCCCCGGCGTGATGCCGGACAAGTGGGGGCGCACCTGGGCCGAGCGGATGCCGCGCCGGCCCCTCGACCTGGTCCCGCTCGGCGACGGCGACGGGGTCGCGATGGTGCGCGCGGGTGAGCTGGACATGTGCTTCGTCCGGCTGCCGGTCGACCGCGAGGGGCTGCACCTGATCCCCCTGTACGACGAGCAGCCGGTCGTCGTGGTCGCCCGGGAGCACCCCGTCGCGGCGTACGAGGAGATCGACGTCGGCGACCTCGCCGACGAGCACCTGCTGCAGGACCCGGACACCGTCCCGGCCTGGCGCGACGTCGCAACCGAGGTGCGGGAGGGCACGCGCCACCCCGTGCCCGCGATGACGCTGCGGCAGTCGGTGGAGAGCGTCGCGGCGGAAGCCGGGATCGTCGTCGTGCCGCTGTCGCTGGCCCGCCTCCACCACCGCAAGGACGTGGTGGCCGTGCGGGTCACCGGCGTGCCCACCACGAAGGTCGGGCTGACCTGGCGGGTCGACGACGAGGACGAGCGCGTGCAGGCGTTCATCGGCGTGGTGCGGGGCCGGACCGCGAACTCCTCACGGGGGTGACTGCCGTCCGGGTGTCCGAAACTCGGGGCCCTGCTGTTATCGCGGCCCCGCGGGTGGGAACCTTATCCAGGACATGTCCCCCGAAGAACGGCGTTCCATGGACGAAACGGACGACGCCCGCACCTCAGTCGTACGTGCTGCCCTGCGGTCCCACGCGTGGCGCAGTCTCCCTGCCGAGGAGGTCGCGCGTGTGCTCATCGCGGCCAGGGACCGGCACCGCATCGAGGTGCTGCTCGGCGACGTCGTGGGCACGTCGGACGGTGGCTGGCAGGCCCTGTCGCCCGTGGACCCCGATGACATCCGGGTCACCCCCCTGACCGAGTTCCTCACCGGCCGGCCCTGGCGGGAGATGTCCCTGAGGGCGCTCGTCCCCGAGCTCCTCGACGTGCTCGACCGGTGGTGGTTCCGCTGGCAGTGGCGTCTGGGGGACGAGACCGCGCCGGCCGACGACGCCTGACGGGACCGCTCACCCGGAGGGGATGATGCGCGGCCGGTGCCGGCCCCGCAGGTTTGGTCACGGGAGGGCTGCCCGCCTCCCCATGACCGAGGAGGCACCATGGCGGCTGACGCCCCCGCGGCACCGGCATCGGCACGATGGCTGGCGCGTCTCGCGATCCTGGCGGGCATCGCCTGTGCGGTCGTGGTGATCGTCGGGGGCCGCTCCAGCATGGCCGTGCTGGCCGCCGGCCTGGCCGCGGTCGCCTGCGTGGCCGCTGGCGGCTGGTGGTTCCTCAGCCACCGCGGACCGGTCCGTTGGCTGGCGGCCGCGCTCGTGGTCCTCGCACCCCTCGCGCTGCTGGTCTTCTACCTCTCCCGGCACCTGGTGTGGTCCACGGTGGTGGCGGTGGTGCTCCTCCTGGCCGCGATCGCGGCGGCCCGGGCCGCCTTGCTCAGGGCGCGACCGCCCGCAGCGATGCCGGAGCGGGTGGTGCCGCCGCCCGTCCACCCGTTCGTGGTCATGAACCCGCGTTCCGGCGGCGGCAAGGTGGGCCGGTTCTCGCTGGTCGAGAGGGCTTCCGCGCTCGGCGCGCAGGTGGCACTCCTCGACGGGCCGGGCACCGTGGACGTGGGCTCCCTCGCCCGGGAGGCCGTCGCTGGCGGGGCCGACCTCCTCGGTGCCGCCGGTGGGGACGGCACCCAGGCGCTGGTGGCCGGCGTCGCGGCCGAGCACGACCTGCCGTTCCTGGTCATCTCCGCGGGGACCCGCAACCACCTCGCCCTCGACCTCGGGCTCGACCGCGAGCGTCCCGACCTGGGGGTCGACGCCCTGGCCGACGGGGTGGAGCTCCGCATCGACCTCGGGATGGTCGCGGGGCGACCCTTCGCGAACAACGCCTCCTTCGGGGCGTACGCCGAGATCGTGCAGAGCCCGGCGTACCGCGACGACAAGCGGGCCACCATGCTGCAGATGCTGCCGGACCTCCTCGCCGGCCACGGGGGAGCCCCGCTCACCGTGACGATCGACGGCACCCGGGTGATCGAGGGACCCAAGGCGGTCCTGGTCAGCAACAACCCCTACGCCTCCGGGGACCTCGCCGGGCTCGGGCGCCGCGCCCGCCTGGACACCGGCCGGCTCGGCGTCGTCGTGGTGACCGTCAACAGTGCCGCCCAGGCGGCCGGACTCCTCCGCGGCCGGCACGCGACGGGGCTGAGCCGGTTCACGGCCCACGAGGTCGTCATCGACGCGGACGTGCCCGAGATCCCGGTCGGAGTCGACGGCGAGGCCGTCCTGCTCGAGACCCCCGTGCGGTGCACCATCCTCCCGGGTGCGCTGCGAGTGCGGCTGCCGCGGCAGCGTCCCGGCGTGCTGGTGCCTAAGCCGCCGCTCGACCGCGCGCTGTTCCGCGAGCAGGCCACGAACCTCCTCGAGCTCGCCCGGCCCGGCCACTGACCCGGCCGACGGCCCGAGCCGCGAGCCCCCCGGCGAAGCGCGTCGTGAGCTGGGCGAGCAGGGTGCCGACGATCCACCCGACGAGCACGTCGAGCGGGTGGTGGACGCCGGTGTGGACGCGGGAGTAGGCGACCACGCCGGCGGCGCCGTGCAGGGGGGCGGCGACCACGGGCAGCCGTCCGCCGACCCCGGTCGCGAACGCGGAGGCCGAGGCCGCGTGCCCGGACGGGAAGGACAGCGAGCCGGGCATCTCGACGTGCCGCACACCCGGCACCCCGGCCCGGTCCGGGCGCCCCCGCCCACCGGCCCGCTTGAGCGCGAGGTTGACCACGGCGCTGGTGACGGCGACGGAGGCGAGCCCGTCGGCCGCCGCGGCACGTCCCGGCCGGCCTCCGGCCACGGCCAGGGCGAGCGCGCACCCGACCCAGAGCTTCGAGTGGTTCGCCGCGGTCGAGACCCGGCTCAGCGCACGGTCGAGGGTCGGGGTCGGCGTGCGCGCCACCGCGGCGTAGACGGCGGCGTCGAGTGCCACGGCGTCCGCGAGCCAGCCACGGACCACCTCCCGACCGCCCGAGAGCCGGGCGGTACGTGGCGGGCTGGTCATGACGGCGTGCCTCCTGGGACGAGGGGGTTGGTCCGACGGGGGGTGTGCGTCAGGCGGCGCCGCGCGGCGGCAGCAGCTTCAGCTCCCAGGCCCGGCGTACCGCCTCGTTGCGGCGGGTGACGCCGAGCTTGCGCAGGATGCTGCGGACATGGCTGCGGACGGTGTTCACCGAGACGAACATCGTCTTCGCGATCTCCTCCGTCGCCAGCAGGTCGGCGAGGTGGCCCAGGACCTCCTGCTCCTTGGCGGTCAGCGGGTTCTCGACCAGGTCCGACTGGTCCGGCTCGGACCGGCCCGGCTCCCCCGGGCCGTCCGCGCACCCCAGGACGGCGGTGCCGGGGACGCCCGTGCGCAGCCACCGGCTGCGCGTGGACCGGCCGTGACCCTCGAGCAGCCCACGCACGTCGGCCGGCGCCTCGAAGAAGGGACGCCGCAGCTGTTCGGGCACGGCGATGCGCAGGGCTCGGTCGAGGTAGAGCTCGGCCCGGGCGGGGTCCTGCTCGTCGATCGCCTCGCCGGCCAGGACCAGCCAGCGCGCGATGCGGGTCTCCAACGGCGCCGAGGCCACGGCGGTCGAGGAGGGTGCTGCCTGGTCCGGCCGGCCGGACCCGGCGGCACGGAGCGCCCGTTGCCTCAGCAGCTGGGCCTCGAGGTCGTCGCACCCCTCGGAGTAGATCGTCGCGACCGCCTGCTGCGGGTTCCCCTCCGCCAGGAACGACGCCGCCTGGGCGAGGACGAGTGACCGGTCCAGCCACCCGGTGGAGCGGGCGCCGTCGACGCTGGTGCGGACCGCGCGCAGCCGGGCCCGCGCCATCGCGAACTCGCCATGGGCGCAGAGCAGCCGGGCCCGCAGCAGCGCGAGGACCGCGCCCAGGGGTCGGGCGTCGTACGACGGTGCGGCCCGCTCGGCGTGCCCGAGGAGCTCCCACGCCGTCTGGAGGTCGTACCGGTCCGTGCACACCCAGGCGAGGGCGAGCGCCGCCGCCGGGCAGAGGGGCACGACAGCGCCGCCGGAGTCGTCGGTGTGCAGACCCGACCGGGCCGCGAGCTCGGCGGCCACCCGCAGGTTCCCGCTCATCGCCTCGACCAGGGCAGCCATCCCCTCCAGCTCCCGGAGGCTCGTGTCGAGCCGCGCCGTCTCGGCGGCCCTGATGCCGTCGGCCAGCGCGATCCGCGCCGCCGTGAGGTCTCCCCGTTGCACCATCACCCGACCCGTGCAGCCGGCCACGACGGCTCGCAGCTCCAGGCAGGCCAGCTCGTCCTCGGCGGGCGCGCTCTGGATGGCGTACTCGGCCGCGAGGGCGGCATCGATCCCGCGCTCCAGGTCCGGGCCCAGGCTCGCCACCACGGCCTCCAGCACCGAGACCGCGAGCGAGCAGCTGCGCGCCCGAGCCGGGTCGTCCTCGGCCAGGAGCGCCCGCGCCGTTCTGAGCTCGAGGGCGCAGCGGTCGGTGTCCTGCTCGACGAGGGCCAGCGTGGCGCGGGTGACCGCAGCCTCGGCCCCGGCGGTCGTGACAGGAAGCCGCGCGAACAGGTCCTTCGGAACGGCGCGCCGGTCCCCGGTCAGCAGGCCCGCGAAGCAGAGCCCCTCGACGACGTACCGCGTCGCCGCGGTCCAGGCCTCGGCGGCCACGGCGTGCCGGATCGCGGCGGGCAGCCGCCCCTGCTCGGCGAGCCACTCGGCGGCCGCGCGGTGCAGCTCGGGCACCGATGCCGGGCTCTCGAACGCCAGCTGGCTGCGCAGGAACTCCCGGAAGAGAGGCTGGTAGCGGAAGCACCCGCGCCGCGCGGGCACCGGCTCGACGAACGCGTTCCCGTTGGCGATGAACCGCAGCGCTCGCGCGTCGTGGGGGTGGCCGGTGAGCACGCCCACGAGTCCGGGGTCCAGCTGGTCGACCACGCAGGTCCGCAGCAGGAACTCCCGCATCTCCGGTGACTGCTTGGCCAGCACCTCGCTCATCAGGTACGCCGCGACGTTGCTGGTGTCCCCCCGGAACTCCCTGATGGCCTGCCGGATGTCGTCCCGGCCGGTCAGGCTCATCATGGCGAACCGCAGTCCCGCGGGCCAGCCCGCCGTCCGGGCCCGGAGCGAGGCGACGTCGACGGCCTCCAGGTCGAGCCCGGCGCGTTGCATCAGCGCGGCCACCTCCGTGGCGGTGAAAGCGAGGTCCTCCGCGCGGATCTCGGTGATCGCGTTGTCCAGCCGGTAGCGGTGCAACGGGAGGGGCGGGTCGACCCGGGTCAGCAGGACCAGCCGCAGCCGGCCCGCACAGTCGTGCAGCAGGTGGCGCAGCCCCGCCGCGACGGCCGGCGACAACATGGACTCGCCGGTGTCCAGCACCCAGACGACGGGCCGGCCGAACGCAGCGATCCGGCGGGCGAGCGACATGCCCATCCAGCGGTCGATGCCGTCCGGTGCGACCGCGATCCGCACGCCCGCGACGTCCACCCCGATGCGACGCAGCCCCTCCACCGCGGACGCCCAGAAGCCCACGAGACTCTCGTCCTGGTCGTCCATCAGCATGGGCAGGACGATGCTGTCGGGATCGGCCTGGGCGGCCCAGGAGGCCACCAGCACGGTCTTCCCGTAGCCCGCCGGCGCGCTCACCAGTGTCAACGGCAGCTGCACGCCGCGCTCCACCAGCTCGAGCAGCCGGCGCCGGACCACCAGGTCGGGCGGCGGGGACGGAAGACGGAACTTGGGGTCGAGGAGGGGATCCTCGCGCAACGCAGGTGACTCCGGCGTCCGCCTTGGCTCGACGGTGGTGCGCGGGTGAGGCATGTGCTCTCCGAAGTGTGCGTCCCGAGACGCGGCCCCCACAACACAGGCAACATGCCGAAGACCTTCGCCCCCTAGGGGCGAAGGTCCCGGCCCGCCGGGCTGAAGAGACCACCATCATCTGGACCCGGTCGTGCACGCGGTTCACCCCTGAGGGATGACGTCCTGTCCGCATGGCTTTGCGAGCGTCGGCTCACCGACCTTGAACGGAGTGGCTCTATGGACCAGAGCATGTACGAGGTCCGGGTGGCAGGAACCCTGCCCGAGGAGGATCTCGCAGACATGGGCGCGGTGGCATCGGCTCCCGACCAGGTCAGCACCGTGCTGTACGGGATCTCCGACGAGGCCGCCCTCTACGGTCTGCTGGCGCGACTGCGGGCCCTCGGCATCGAGGTCGTCGAGGTTCGACGGGTCAGCGAGCCGGCACCGGTCTCCGAGACGGACGAGCGGAGCCATGATGACGCGGCGAGCTGAGGCGGTGGGGTCGTCGTACCAGGTCACTCTCCGGGGCCGGTTCGGTCCCTCGTTCCTGGCCGCCTTCACGGCCATGGGGGCCGACCATGCGGCGACCGCGAGCGTCTTCCTCGTAGCGGCGCCGTCCGACTGCGGTCCGTCCGACATCGTCCGCATGTTGCAGGCCCGCGGACTGGTCCTCCTCGGCCTCCGCCGGGTCACCGCAGCGCCCACCACCACAGGAACCGCCCCCTCGCCACCGGACCCGGATCGCGCGCCCCAGCCCTGAAAGGAGCTCCGATGTCCCAGCACGCAGCAGCTCGCTCGACCACCCCTTCCCCGGGAGCACGAGGCACCTCGGGCTGGGTGGGTTGGATCGCCTTCGCCGGGTTCATGATGGTCATGCTCGGCATGTTCCAGGTCCTGGAGGGCATCATCTCGCTCGCGAACGACCAGTACTTCCCGGGGGCCGCGGACCGGATGGTGCTCCATCTGGGCTACACCACGTGGGGATGGCTGCACCTCGTCGGTGGTGCTGTCGTCGTGGTCGCCGGCGTGGGCGTGTTCGCCGGGCAGACGTGGGCACGGGTCGTGGGCACCGTGGTGGCCGTGGTCAGTGCCCTCCTCAACCTCGCGTTCCTGGCCGCCTACCCGATCTGGTCGACCCTCATGATCGGTCTGGCAGTCGTGGTGGTCATGGCCCTGACCGTGCACGGCTCCGAGATCAAGGCCGGCACCTGAGCCACGTACGAAGGCCCGGACCGCCGTCTGCACGGGGTCCGGGCCTCTGACGTGTTCAGCGGCGTCGCGAGACTCGCCGCGAGGTACGCCGTGCGGTGCGCCTGGCCACTCTGCGTGAACCGAACATGAGTCATCTCCTCTCTGTGTGGACGGGTCGGCTCGTCACGACGACGTCGTCTCCAGCTTCTGCAGGCCGACGGCCTCCTCCGCGGTGAGCAGGCCGATGCCGACCAGGTCGAGCGGGCTGATGAAGGCGTCGCTGATGCGGAAGCCGTTCGCACGGGCGATCGCGTCGCGCAGGGGCACGGCCCAGTGGTGCTCCAGCAGGATGAGCGCTGCCGCCGAGTCGTTCGGGATGTCCTCGAGAACGTCCCAGGCGTCCTCGTCGGTGAAGAACTCCGCCCCTTCCGCGGCGGCCTCCGCACCGGCCACGGCACCGGCCTCCATGCCCTCCTCACCATCGATGCCGAGACCGATCAGCGCGCCGATCTTGCTGCCCAGCTCGATGGCCTCGTCCCGGGTCAGGTTGCTCAGGTGCTCGACCTCGATGTCACCCTTCGAGTCCTTGTAGACGGCCAACGCGTCGATCACGCGCACCTCGTCACTCTGGCGAAGGCGGTCGAGCTCCTCGAGGATCTCGCCACGGAACTGCGGGTGGCTGAACCCCAGCACGAGAAGCTGTACAGGTCCTACGGTCATCGTCTCCTCCTTGATCTGGCCCGACCGGGAGCGCCCACGGCGTCTCCTCGAACCGGCCCGGTGGGTTGTGGAGTGCACGATGCCCCGCGCCGTCGGCGTCCGCCTCACCCGCCACGGACGAGGTCGGCCCCTCCTCCCGGGCGGGTGGCGACATCGGGTCGAGAAGTCCCCACAGTGGTGGGACGAGGTGGTGACTCATGGCCTTCGAGGAGTGGGCGCACGCGGTGGGACGCAGCTTCGAGGTCGCAGCCGTGGTCGTCCTCGTGGTCGGCTTCCTGGCTGCCCTGGTGGGCGCGGGCATCGTGTGGCGGACCTCCGGCTCCGCCCGGGTCGCCTACCGGACCCTGCGCGAGCTGCTGGGCGGAGGCCTGCTCATCGCGCTGGAGATCCTCGTGGCTGCCGACCTGGTCAGCACCGTCGCGGTGTCCCCGACGCTGGAGAACGTCGCCGTGCTCGGCCTGATCGTGCTGATCCGGACCTTCCTCAGCTTCTCGCTGGAGACGGAGATCGAGGGAGTGTTCCCCTGGCGGCGGGCCATGGGCGGCCTCGGGCCCCGGCGGCCCGGTCGTGGACGGCGCGGCTCATCCGGTGCGGGGGATGCCCCGACGAGCGAGGAGCGCTTGCCTGAAGGATCGGAGCGCTCCCCCGGCCGCTCCTGAGCCCGACAGGAAGAGGTGGCGGCATGACCGTGCATGACGTGACGCAGGACAGGTCGACGGCGCTCCCCGGCCAGCGAGCCTCCGTCACCGACAGCAAGCCGCGAGGTGCCGCTGTCCACCTGAGCCCGCGCGAACGGGCGAGCAGGGGGCTGGCGGCGCGCACGACCGTGCCGCCGGGTGACCATGCCGAGCTGGTGCTCCCGGCGGACCGGCCGCACCCCGTGGCGGTGATGGAGGAGCAGGCCGTCAGCCGCGTCCCGGAGCTGGTGCCGGTGCGGCACGGCCGGATGATGGTGTCGCCGTTCACGTTCTACCGCGGCAACGCCAAGGGCATGGCGATCGACCTGGCCGCATCGCCGACCTCCGGGCTCCCGGTGCAGATGTGCGGAGACGCCCACCTGTCCAACTTCGGCGTCTTCGCGTCCCCCGAGCGCCGGCTGCTCTTCGACGTCAACGACTTCGACGAGACCCTCCCCGGACCGTGGGAGTGGGACGTCAAGCGCCTGGCGGCGAGCATCGTGGTGGCCGGCCGCGGCAACGGGTACCCCCGCAAGGAGCGTCGCAAGATCGTCGTGGCCGCCGTACGCCGCTACCGGGACGCGATGGCCGGGTTCGCGGCCATGCCCACGCTCGGGATCTGGTACGCCCGCGGCGAGGTCGACGAGGTCCAGCGGCTGGTCCAGTCCCGGCTGAACGCGCGCCGCAAGAAGAACCTGGACAAGACGCTGGCGAAGGCCCGGTCCAACGACAGCCTCAAGGCCCTCGCCAAGCTCACCGCGACCGTGGACGGTCAGGTGCGCATCAAGTCCGACCCGCCTCTGCTGGTGCCGATCGCGGACCTGCTGCCCGACAACGACCGTGCCGAGCTCGCCGACGAGATCAGGGGGCTGCTGGCCCGCTACCGCCGCTCGCTGCCGAACGACCGGCGGGC
>DASTGV010000056.1:0-18782 GCA_035718765.1 Nocardioidaceae bacterium | reverse complement strand
CCCGCTGGGCGCGGGACGGTCGAGGTAGCCGCCGGAGGAGGTCAAGAGAGCCGGCCCGCCACCTCGGCCGCGGCGGAGACGACCTGGGGCCCGAACTCGCGGGCGTCGAAGTCTCCCAGCGACACGATGCCGACCGAGGCCTCCAGCCCCTCGACGCCGAGCACCGGCGCCGCGACGCCGTGCGCCCCGGCCTGGATCTCGCCCACGGTCTCGACGTAGGCCGGCCTGCCGTCCGGCGACCGGCCCAGCAGGATCGCCTTGCCGGCCGCCCCCTGCTCCAGCGGGTGACGCGCGCCCACCCGGTAGGCGACGTGGTAGTCGGTCCAGGTCGGCTCGACCACCGCGATGGCGAGCGCCTCACCCCCGTCGGCCACGGTCAGGTGGGCGGTGCTGCCCAGCTGCTCGGCCAGCGTCCGCAGCACCGGACCCGCGAGCTCGCGGAGCACGGGCTGCAGGCCGCGGGCCAGCGAGAGCACCCCGAGCCCGACGTGCAGCCGCCCGCCCGGGTCGCGGCGGGCCAGCCCGTGCTGCTCGAGCGTGGCGACCAGGCGGTACACGACCGTGCGGTTGACCCCGATCTCGGCCGCCAGCGCGGTGATGCTCAGCCCGCCCGGTGTCGCGGCCAGCGTGCGCAGGACGCGGAGACCCCGGTCGAGGGTCTGCGACGTCTCGGCGGCCATGGCACCGAACCTATCCGATGCGCGGCTGGGTGAAAGGGGTCCGGCAGGGGGACTCAGCCCGACCGGCGCTGCGCCGCCCAGTCCCGGATCTTGTCGATCCGGGTCTGCAGCTGCGCGGCGGTCGCGACCGCGGCGGCGGGGCCGCCGCAGTCCTTGCGCAGGGCCGCGTGGGTGACGCCGTGCGGCTGGCCGGTGCGGTGGTTCCAGGCCGCGACCAGCCCGTTGAGCTCGCGACGCAAGGTGGCGAGGTGCTCGTGGGTGGACACGTCGCGGACCACGTCGTCCTCGGTCGAGCGGGTACGCCGCTGCTGGCGGGCCCGCTCGCTCTGCCGCTGGTGCAGCAGGTCGCGGACCTGCGAGGGCTCGAGCAGGCCCGGGATGCCCAGGAAGTCCATCTCCTCGTCGGAGCCGACGTGCACCTCCCCCGCGTGGCCGAACTCGCCGCCGTCGTACAGCACCCGGTCGAAGCGCGCCTCCGACCCCATCGCTTCGAACGACCCGAGCTCCTCCGCGCTCGCCGCCTCGGCGGCGTTCGCCTGGGCCAGCAGCTCGTCCTCGGCGGCGAAGATGTCGCCGTCGTCGTTGACCTTGCGCTTGAGCACGTGGTCGCGGGCCACCTCCATCTCGGAGGCGAAGCCGAGCAGGTTCGGCACCGACGGCAGGAACACCGAGGCCGTCTCGCCGCGGCGCCGGGCCCGCACGAACCGGCCGACGGCCTGGGCGAAGAACAGCGGCGTCGCGGTGCGGGTGGCGTAGACGCCGACCGCGAGCCGCGGCACGTCCACGCCCTCGGAGACCATCCGGACCGCGACCATCCAGCGGTCGTCACTCTCGGCGAAGGTTGCGATCCGCTTCGACGCGGCCTTCTCGTCCGACAGCACCACGGTCGGCCGCTCACCGGTGATCTCCTTGAGCAGCGCGGCGTAGGCCCGGGCGGAGTCCTGGTCGGACGCGATCACCATCGCGCCGGCGTCGGGCACGTGCCGGCGCACCTCGGTCAGCCGCTTGTCCGCGGCGGCGAGCACCGACGGCATCCACGACCCCGCCGGGTCCAGGGCGGTGCGCAGCGCCTGCTGGGTGAGGTCCTTGGTGAGCGGCTCGCCGAGCCGGGCGGAGATCTCGTCGCCGGCGCGGGTGCGCCACTGCATCTCGCCGCTGTAGGCCATGAACAGCACCGGCCGGACGACGTGGTCGGCGAGCGCCTCCGCGTAGCCGTAGGTGTAGTCGGCGAGGCTGCGGCCCACGCCCTCGCTGTCCGGCGCGTAGGTCACGAACGGGATCGGGTTGATGTCGGAGCGGAACGGCGTGCCGGTCAGCGCGAGCCGGCGCTGCGCCGGGTCGAACGCCTCCCGGACCGCGTCACCCCACGACAGCGCGTCCCCGGCGTGGTGCACCTCGTCGAGGATCACCAGCGTCTTGAAGCGCTCGGTGCGGATCCGGTGCGCCAGCGGGTTGACCGCCACGCCGGCGTACGTCACCGCGACGCCGACGAAGTCCTGGCTGGTCCGCCCCTTCCTGCCGGAGTACGCCGGGTCGATCGGGATGCCCGCGCGGGCGGCGGCCTCGGCCCACTGGGTCTTGAGGTGCTCGGTCGGCGCGACGATCGTCACCCGGTCCACGACGCGCCGCGAGAGCAGCTCGCTGGCGACGGTGAGCGCGAAGGTCGTCTTGCCGGCGCCGGGCGTGGCGACGGCGAGGAAGTCGCGGGGGTTGTCGGTGAAGTACGTCTCGAGCGCGGCGCTCTGCCAGGCGCGCAGCTTGGTCGCGGTGCCCCAGGCGGCCCGGTCGGGGTACGCCGGCGGGAGCTCCTTGGGCGGAGCGGGGACCAGGCCGAGGAGGTCAGGCGTGTCTGAGTCTGTCAACGTCTCTCGAGAGGGGTGCGCGGGCGAGCAGAGGCGGCGGTGACGAGTCAGCGGCTACTCGTCGTCGTCCTTCTTCAGCTGCTCCCACGCGTCCTTGCACTCCGGGCAGACCGGGTACTTCTCGGGGTCGCGGCTGGGCACCCAGACCTTGCCGCACAGGGCCACGACCGGCGTGCCCATCACCATCGCCTCGGTGAGCTTGTCCTTCTCGACGTAGTGCGAGAAGCGCTCGTGGTCGCCGTCGTCGGTCGGGACCGTGCGCCGGTCCTCGATCGTCTGTGCGCCGGGGCTCATCTGGGTGCTCACAAGGGTCGAGTCTAACGTCGGGACAAGGGCTCCGGGCCCGGACCACGCAGTCCCCTCGGCCGGGTTCCGTGCAGGCGGGGCTCGAGCAGATGCCGCGTCAGCGGGCGTGGCATCCGCGCCCGGTCCGGCCAGGCGGAGGTGCGAGAGCGCAGCGTGCTGCGCCGAGCGCCGACAACGCCGCCGGCCGGGATGCGGGGCCGCGGACGTCGCGACGCCGCGAGACGACGCGCCTAGTTGAGCGTCGGGTCGGCCGGTTGCGTGGACACCCAGGCCAGCTCCCCGGGCTGGCGGCGCAGCACCCGGCGCCAGAGCCCCAGCGGGTCCTGGCCGAACAGGTCGTCGGGCTCGGACGGTACGACGAACCAGGAGCCCTCGCGGATCTCGACCTCGAGCTGCTCCTCACCCCACCCGGCGTACCCGGCGAAGATCCGCAGGCCGGTCAGCGCCGGCGCGACGATCTCGGTCGGCGTGTCCAGGTCGACGATCCCCACGTCGGCGTACAGCCGGCGGAAGCCGACCGGCTCGACGTCCGGGTCGACGCCGTAGGTGGTCGAGGCGGCCACCGCCAGCGCGGAGTCGGTGCTGACCGGGCCGCCCTGGAAGAGCACGTCCGGCTCGCCGGCCACGTCGGTCCAGTCGGGCAGCACCTCGCGGACCGGGACCGTGGAGGGCCGGTTGAGGACGACGCCGAGGGCGCCGTTCTCGTCGAGGTCCAGCACGAGCACGACGGTGCGCTCGAAGTTGGGGTCGAGCAGGGCCGGCGTGGCGACCAGCAGGTCACCGACGCTCAGGCGCACGACCCGGTCGGACATGGTCAGGCGGGCGCGGTGGCGGCGTCGGAGGTGGACACCCGGGAGCTGGCCTCGGCGGCGTGACGTACGGCGGTGGCGACCGCCGTGTGCACGTCGGCGTGGAAGACGCTCGGGATGATGTAGTTCGCGTTGAGCTCGTCGCTGGTCACCGTGCCGGCGATCGCCTCGGCGGCGGCCACCAGCAGCGTGTCGTCGATCTGGTTCGCGGACGCGTCGAGCAGCCCGCGGAAGACGCCCGGGAACGCGAGCACGTTGTTGATCTGGTTCGGGTAGTCCGAGCGGCCGGTGGCGACGACGGCGGCGTACTTGCGGGCCTCGGCCGGGTCGATCTCGGGGACCGGGTTGGCCAGCGCGAAGACGATCGACCCCTCGGCCATCTTGGACACGTCCTCGCCGTCGATGACGTGCGGCGCCGAGACCCCGATGAACACGTCGGCGCCGACGACCGCCTCGCGCAGGCTGCCGGTCAGGCCACGCCGGTTGGTCGCCTCGGCCAGCGCGTACAGCGACTCGTGCAGACCCGGCCGGTCGCGGTAGACCACGCCCTCGACGTCCGCGACGACCACGTCGCGCGCGCCCGCCTCCAGCAGCAGCCGCAGGATCGCCGTGCCGGCGGCGCCGGCGCCCGACATCACGACCCGCACGTCCGCGAGCTTCTTCTCGACGACGCGCAGCGCGTTGGTGAGGGCCGCGAGCACCACGATCGCGGTGCCGTGCTGGTCGTCGTGGAACACGGGGATGTCGAGGATGTCGCGCAGCCGGCGCTCGATCTCGAAGCAACGGGGCGCGGAGATGTCCTCGAGGTTGATGCCGGCGAAGCCCGGCGACACCGCCTTCACGACCTCGACGATCAGGTCGGGGTCCTGGGTGTCGAGGCACAGCGGCCAGGCGTCGATGCCGGCGAACCGCTTGAACAGCGCCGACTTGCCCTCCATCACCGGCAGCGCGGCCGCGGGCCCGATGTTGCCCAGGCCGAGCACGGCGGACCCGTCGGTGACCACGGCGACCGAGTTGCGCTTCACGGTCAGCCGGCGGGCGTCCTCGGGGTTGGCGGCGATCGCCTGGCAGATGCGCGCGACGCCGGGCGTGTAGACCATGGACAGGTCGTCGCGGTTGCGGATCGGGTGCTTGCTCTCCATCTGGATGGAGCCGCCGAGGTGCATCAGGAACGTGCGGTCGGAGACCTTGTGCACGTCGACGCCCTCGATGCCCCGGAGGGCCTCGACGATGCGGTCGGCGTGCGCGGTGTCGGAGGCCGCGCAGGTCACGTCGATGCGGAGCTTGTCGTGTCCCGAGGCGGTGACGTCGAGGGCGGTGACGATGCCGCCGGCCTCCTCCACGCAGGTGGTGAGCCGGCTGATCGCGGTGCCGCCCGCGGGCAGCTCGAGCCGGACGGTGATCGAGTAGGAGATGCTCGGTTCGGTGGCCACGCCCACATCGTGTCACGTCCCGTGGGCCCCATCCGCACCGTCGTCCGGCCGTGGAACGGGAAGGACCCCGGCGACGACGCTCCTGGGAGGGAGTGCGCGGAGGGAGCCGCGGGCGCGTCGTCGCCGGGGTGGTCGGGGTGCTGCGCTCAGGCCGCCAGGTGCGCCTTCAGCCGGCCCAGCAGGCCGGTCGGGTGGCCGTGGTCGTCGTCGCGCAGGTGCCGCGGGGTCGCCGTCGGGTCGTAGGCGGCGCGGGCCTTCTCCTCGATCCGCTCGCCCAGCCGGACGGCGGCGGCGTCGGAGGCGCTGGCCCGGCCCGCCATCGCGGCGAGCAGCACGGCCTCCTTGGCGTGCGCCTTCTCCAGGGCCGCCCCCATCTCGGGGGTGGCCGGGGCGGCGCGGTGCGCGTCCAGGATCTCCCGGACGCCGGCGAGCTCGGCGGCGGCGCCGCGCCAGGCGCTGACCACGGCCGCCTCCAGGTCGTCGGGACGGTCCATCAGGCTCCGCTCGATGCGGCCGGCGAGGCGGGTGTGCCAGCGCAGCTGCAAGGCGGCGACCAGCGCGGTCTCGTCCCCGAAGGTCTCGGCGACACCGGGCAGGTCCATGGGGAGGACGCCGTCGCGCCGGGCGTTCGCCTCTTCGACGACCGACCGGAGCACGTCTCCGCGGTGGTGGAAAGCATCCCAGGTCATGGTCTGCTCCTCTCTCACATACCGTTGGTACGTACTCACAGTACGGCGACATACCGGGAGTATGCAAGCGCGACGATGGTGACCCGGGGCACATGGCGTGCGTCACTCGCGCCCCACCCCGCCCTATGCTTCGACAATGACCGCCAAGGTGCCCAAGGGCGTCACCAAGAGCGCCCTGCGCAAGGTGCACGGGGGATCGCGCCGTCAGGAGTACTCCGCGTCCACCCGCCGCGCGCTCGTCGACGTCGCGACCGAGCTGTTCACCGCCCAGGGGTACGCCGGCACCAGCCTCGACGAGATCGTGGCCGGCGCCCGGGTCACGAAGGGCGCCCTGTACCACCACTTCAGCGGCAAGCAGGCCCTGTTCGAGTCGGTCTTCGAGAAGGTCGAGGAGCGGGCCGCCCGCGACATCCACCGGGCGGTGCGCGGCAACCGGGACCCGTGGGAGAAGGCGCTGGGCGGCCTGCGGGCGTTCCTCGAGGTGCTCCAGGAGCCGGGCTACCGGCGGATCGTGATCGCGGACGGGCCGGCCGTGCTCGGCTACGAGCGCTACCGCGAGCAGGAGGAGCGCACGACCTTCGGCATCGTGCAGGAGATCGTCTCCTCGGTGCTCGCGACCTACGACCTCGAGCCGAGCATGGTGGAGACCTTCAGCCGGGTGTTCTTCGGCGCGATGTCGGCCGCCGGTTCGGCGGTGTCGTCGGCCGAGGACACCCGCAAGGCCGGCGACGAGGTGGAGGCCGCGATCGCCTACATCCTGGCCGGCCTGCGGGCGATGGCCGAGTCCGGCGCGCCCCTGCCGGGACCCGCGCACCTGACGCCGGTCGACGACGGCGAGGACGCGGTCGCGATCGACGCGGCGGCCGGCGAGCCCGGCGACGACCCGGGCGCCTGAGCGTCCCGGCGCGCCCCTCCGGAGTGCTTCCTACTTGGTGATGGTGACGTTGCCGCCGTTCTGGGGCACCAGCTCGACCCAGGTGTGACCGGCGGGCACCGACAGCTTGCCGGCGCGGGTGCTCAGCGAGATCGTCGAGTCCAGCGACTTCTTCCAGGTGCCGCGGACCACCCGGCCGCCGTGGAAGAGCATCGCCTTGCCGGTGCCGGTGAAGTGCGTCTCCGGGACCGGGTTGCCGGCCGGGTCCTTGTAGCCGGCGTCGCCGACCTTGACCCGCAGCACCAGCACGTTGTCGGGGCGGAACTGGTCGCCGGCCTGGGCGTAGGTGTTCTGGTTGACGTACGTGCCGCCCTGGTACTTCCAGTTCGTGGTGTGCCCGCCGGAGAACTGCGCGGCGAGCCCGGAGGCCTTCTGCCCCTTGGGCAGGTCGCTCGCGGGCCCGAAGGGCAGGTAGCTGGGGACGCTGTCCTTCGCGTCCACCTTCTTGGCCAGCCTGCCCAGGTCCATGAACAGGTTGTACGGCGCGCGGCGGCTGGAGTCGCGGCTGTAGCCGGTCGCGCCCTCGGTGAAGGTCTTGATGTGCGCACCGGCGATCCGGCGCACGGTCGGCGGCGCTCCCCCGCTGGCCACGAGGACGGCCTTGGCGGGCTTCACGATGCCGATGTCGGTGGCCCGCATCGACCGCACGGGGCCGACGCGGTGCGGGACGTGCTGGTAGAAGAACACCGCGAGCCGGGTGGAGCCGCCCTCGACGAGCTCCTCGGTGATCAGGTCGGCCTTGCCGAGCCCGAGCTGCGGGCTGCTGCTCTCGGTGTTGTCGATCTTGACGATCATGACCGGGTGGCCGGGCGCCTGGCCCTTGGCGGGCTCACCGGTCAGCGGCCACTGGCCCGTGACGGTCAGGCCCTGCGCGGTCTCCTGCGCGTCCGGGGTGCCGTTGGCGTTGGCGTCCTTCTCGCTCCCCTTGCTGCACCCGGCCAGGGCCAGGACGGCGCTCAGGCCCAGGGCGACCACGGCGCGACGACGGCGCCGGCCGGACCCGGAATCATGAGTGTTTGGGGCGATGCGGGGGGAATTGCCAACCATGTCTTCCAGTGTGGCGCAGGGGGTGGCCATGGTGGTCGACCACCCCCTGCACCACAGGTCGTGTCGCGCGGTCGCTCTAGGCCGTGCTGGTCGACTCTGCGTCCGCGACCGCGGCCCCGCATCCCGACCGGCCGCGTTCTCACCGCTCGGCGCAGCACGCTGCGCTCTCGCGGCTCGGCCTTGCCGGACCGGGCGCGGGTGCCGCGCCCGCCACGGACACAGCCTCTCCCACCACGGCCTCAGCCGAGCCCGCGCAGGGTGCCGGCGAACCAGTCGCCGTCCCAGACCGCCTCGGTGCCGACCTGCCGGCCGGAGCTCGGCGAGTGGATGATCATCCGGTGGCCGTCGTCCCAGCCGGCGAAGACCCCGACGTGGTAGACGTTCTCGGCGGTCGCGGCGCCGTTGTAGAAGAACACGAAGTCGCCGGGGCGCATGTCGCTGCGGTCGATCCGGTTCATGTGCCGGGCCTGCGCCGACGAGGTGCGCGGCACGTGGTCGAAGCCGGCCTTGCGGAAGGCGTAGTAGACCAGGCCCGAGCAGTCGAACCGGCCGGGGCCGTCGGCGCCGTAGGCGTAGGGGTCGCCCTTCTGGTCACGGACGATGTCCAGGCCCTGCTCGATCCGGTCCTGGCGCGTCTGGGGGCCCTGGTCGTCGGCGCTGGCCGAGGGGGCCGACAGCACGGTGCCGGCGGCGAGGGCCGACACGACGCCGGTGCCGACCCCGGCGGCCACTGCTCGGCGGACGGCGGGCGCTCGCTCGGCGCGGTGCCGTGGGACATGACGGGTGCGCGGGACAGAGATGACGGTGCTCCAGTCGTCGGGGACAAAGCGGGCACGATACGCATGTCGCCCCCAACCCCCGCAAGTCGCCCGGTGCGGCCCGGCGGGCCCTCAGAGCTTTGCGCCGCCGTCGACGTACAGGGTCTGGCCGGTGATGAAGGAGGCCTCGTCGCTGCAGAGGAACGCGGCCGCGGCGGCGATGTCCTCGGGCTGGCCGACCCGGCGCACCGGCGTGACCTCGGCGGCCGCCTTGCGGTAGTCCTCGGGCTCGACGCCGACCCGGCGGGCGGTGGCGTCGGTCATCTCGGTGACGATGAAGCCCGGCGCGACCGCGTTGACGTTGACCCCGAACGGGCCCAGCTCGAGGGCGAGCGTGCGGGTGAACCCCTGGAGGCCCATCTTGGCCGCGGAGTAGTTGGCCTGGCCCCGGTTGCCGAGCGCGGACACGCTGGAGAGGTTGAGGATCTTGCCGTACTTCGCGGCGACCATGTGCTTCTGCACGGCGCGGCTCATCAGGAACGACCCGCGCAGGTGCACGTTCATCACCGCGTCCCAGTCGTCCTCGGTCATCTTGAACAGCAGGTTGTCGCGGGTCACGCCCGCGTTGTTCACGAGGATGTCGACCCTGCCGAGCTCCTCGACGACCGCCGCCACGGCGGTCTCGACCGACTCCGCGTCCGCCACGTCGCAGGCCAGGCCGACCGACCGGGCCGCGCCCAGCCCCGCGGCCGTCTCGGCGGCCGCGTCCCGGTCGAGGTCGAGGACGGCGACCGCGGCGCCCTCCTCGGCGAACCGGCGGGCGGTCGCCGCGCCGATGCCTCGGGCGCTCCCGGTCACCACGGCCACACGGTCGGCGAAACGGCTCATCGGACGGTCTCCTCAGGGTTGACGTGGTGCCCCGGGCCGGGCGGCGACCACTCTAGAGACACGCGGCACGACCCCGTCCGGGACCCTCCGCAGGGGGTCCCGGGTCTGGCACGGGTCGGATCGTAGGATCTGCGGGTGCGTTCAGGTGGCTTCCGCTTCGCCGTCGTGCTGTCCCTGGCCCTGGCGGCCGCGGCGGCCGCGGTGGCCGTGACCTACCACCTTCCGCTCCGCGACCCGGACGGGGTGGCGGTCCCGACGTACGTCCGGCTGCCGTTCATCCTGCTGCTCGCGTTCCTCACCGACGTGCTGCCCCGGGCCGTGTGGCGCGCACGGTCGGTGACCCGCCTCCCCCGCACCCTGGTCGCGGTGGTCCGCGAGCGCTGGCCGTGGGACCACGTGCGGTTCGCGCTCCTCGGGCTGGGGGCGTGGTACCTCACCTACGCCGCCTTCCGGAACCTCAAGAGCTTCGTGCCGTTCGTCAACCGGCACCTGTGGGACCACACGCTCGCCCAGGTCGACCGGATCCTCTGGCTGGGCCACGACCCCGCCACCGTGCTGCACGCCGTCTTCGGCACCGGCTGGGCGGCGAGCTTCTTCTCCTTCGTGTACGTCGCGTGGATCGTGTTCGTGCCGGTGTCGCTGGTCGTCGCCCTGGTGTGGTCGCGCGACCGGGCCGGCGGGTCGTGGTACGTCACTGCCGTCGCGGTCGACTGGGTGCTCGGCGTCGCGACGTACTTCGCGGTGCCCACGCTCGGACCCGTCTACGCCGCGCCGCAGAACTTCGCGGCGCTGCCGCACACCTACGTCTCCACGCTGCAGGAGGCGATGATCCAGGACCGCTACACGGTGCTCTACGACCCGTTCGCGACCCACGCCGTGCAGACGATCGCGGCCTTCGCCTCGCTGCACGTCGGGATCATGGTCACCGTCTGCCTGATGGTCGAGCTGCTGCGGATGCAGCGCTGGATCCGGGCCGCGATGTGGTTCTTCCTCGCGCTGACCGTGCTCGCGACGGTCTACCTGGGCTGGCACTACTTCCTCGACACCGTCGGCGGCGCCCTGCTCGGCGCCGGCGGCGTGTGGATCGCGGCGCTCGGCACCGGCAACCACGTGCGCGGACGGCCGCAGATGGTGACGCGCGAGCCCGTCCCCGTGCCGGAGCGTCAGCCGGCCGTCGCCCAGCCGAGGTAGAGGTACGCGAACGGCTTCGGACCCGGGGCGTAGAACGTCTCCAGGTGGCCGATCGTGAACCCGTTCCGGCGGACCAGCTCGTCGATGGGCCGGTCCAGGTGGCAGCCCCCCGCGAGCCGGCCCTGCAGGCCGTCGAGCCGGTGCTGCCAGGCCGCGACCGGCCCGTCCGGTGAGAGCCCGTGCTCGACGAGCTCGAGCCGTCCGCCCGGCTTCAGCACCCGGTGGATCTCGGCCAGGGCGGCGTCGACGTCCGGGATCGTGCAGAGCGTGAACGTGGACAGGGCGCTGTCCTGCGACGCGTCCGGCAGGGGCAGCCGCTGGCCGTCCAGCCCCGCCCGTCGTACGACGACCCGGGTGCGGCGCAGCCGCGGACCGGCCCTGCTCCAGGCGAGGTCGGAAGGCTCCACGGCCGTCACGGACTCGACGTCTCGCGGGTAGTGCGGGACGTTCAGCCCGGACCCGAAGCCCACCTCGAGGACCCGGCCCCGCAGGCCGGCGCAGACCCGGGCCCGGAGCTCGCGCACCTGGTCGTTGTCCAGCGTCAGGTCGACGACGCGGGGCACGACGTGCTCCGACCACCAGCCCATGCGGGTCAGCCTCCGTCGAGCACGGCGCGCAGCCGCTGGGCGTACTCGGCGCGCTCGGCGTCGTCGGCGTACTTCGTGCGCGGCCAGAAGAAGCCGCGCAGCCCGTCGCCCTTGGTCCGCGGCACCACGTGCATGTGCAGGTGCGCGACGCTCTGGCTGACGGTGTTGTTCACCGCCACGAACGAACCCTGCGCGCCGAGCCCGGCCGGCATCGCCGCCGCGAGCCGCTGGCCGGCCTCGAGGAAGGGGTCGCGCAGCCGGGCCGGGAGGTCGGGCAGCGTGGCCACGTGCTCGCGCGGGACGAGGAGCACGTGTCCCTTGAACACCGGCCGGTGGTCGAGGAAGCCGACCACGTGCTCGGTCGCGAGCACGGTGTCGGCGTCGACCTCGCCGGCCACGATGGCGCAGAACAGGCAGCCCGGCACCGGGTCTGCCGTCCGGGTCAGCTGTGGGCCCGTCCGGACATCCCCTCGAACACGCCGATCAGCAGCACGGCGGCGATGATCGCCACGATCGCGCCGAGGATGTTGAGCTCGGTGAAGGAGCCGGTGCCGAGGGCGGTGGCCACGACCCCGCCGATCAGTGAGCCGACGACACCGAGGAGCAGCGTCATCAGCAGGCTGAGGTTCTGCTTGCCGGGCTTGATGAGTCGCGCCAGCGCGCCCACGACGAGCCCGAACACGAGGAATCCGATGATCGCGAACACATCGACCGCCTAGGGGGTGAGGAGATGTCTCACCTCCGAGACTACTCAGTGCCGCCAGGGTCAGACCACGCCGCCGACCCGCCAGCCGTGTGTCTCGGCGAGCGCCTTCAGGTCCCGCCAGTCGGTGTAGTCGGCGGTGCCCTCGGGACCGCAGGGCGCGCTGACGGCGGGCGGAACGTCCCACCGCGGCGCGGACAGGTCCGGCGCCGAGGCGAAGTCCAGCACCTCCGCGAGGTTGCGGGCCGCCGCGTCCCGCGGGGTCAGCGGGTCCAGGCCCCAGCGCCACTCGATCATCTTGAGCACCGAGGTGTGGTCGTAGACGCCGTGGGCGACGTGCCCGCGCCGCGCCCGCGGCGACACCATCAGCGCCGGGGTGCGGAAGCCGCGCATCCCGGTGCCGGCCTCCGGCGTCGCGTCCGGCGCGGTGGTCGGCGGCACGTGGTCGAAGAAGCCGCCCCACTCGTCGTAGTTCACGACCAGCGCGGTGCGGGCCCAGCCCGGCCCGCCGGTGACCGCCTCGTAGACGTCGTTGAGGAAGGACTGGCCGGCGCGGATGTCGGCGTGCGGGTGGTCGTCCGCGGAGCTGCCGGTCCCCTCGTCCAGGAACTTCGGGTCCAGGAACGACACGGCCGGGAGGGTGCCCGCGGCCGCGTCGAGCTTGAACTGCGCCCAGGTGCGGGCGATGTCGAGGTACCTGGTCCCGTACAGCGCGAGGAACGGCACGTCGACGTAGTAGTAGGCGTGCGGGACGCCCTTGCCGGCCAGCCGGTCCCAGATCGTCGGCATGGTGGCGACGTCGGTCGAGTTGTGGATCCGGTCGGTCTGCGCGCTGTGCTGGTAGAAGCGGTTCGGGTACGTCTCGGCGAGGGTGGCCGAGAAGTACCGGTCGAAGGTCGTCCAGTACGGCGCCGCGTGCCCGTAGAACCCGAGGTCCTGCCGGTCGTAGTAGCCGATCGCGAACTCGTCGTTCTCCCCCGAGCGCAGCCACCCGTCGCAGCGGCCGCCGTTGTACTGGACGCGGCCGCCCTCGTAGGAGTGGTCCGGGTCGGGGTGCGCGCAGCCCTGGTAGTCGGTGAGGTGGTGCGTGGAGCGCGTGACGCCGTCGCGGTCGACGTACGACAGGCCGGCCTGCTTGCCGTCGGCGCCGGGCAGCCAGCCCAGGTAGTGGTCGAAGGACCGGTTCTCCATCATCAGCACCACGATGTGGTCGATGCCGGAGGCGCCGGGTGCCGGCAGCCGGGTGGCCGCGGTCGCGTCGCCCTGCGCGCCGAGGGCGAGCGCGCCCGCGACGCCGGCGGCCCCGGTCAGGAGCTGGCGGCGGCTGAGGTCGGGAGGGGTCACGCGCCGGCCCCCCACACGTCGTAGCCGAACCCCCGCGCGGTCTGCGCGTAGCCCAGCGGCGCGAGACCGAAGGTGTCCTCGATCGTGCGCAGCAGCGAGTAGTGGTTGTAGCCGGTGTCGTTGACCGTCCCCGGCCTCAGGAACGGCGAGACGAGCACGGTGCCGGTGCGGCCGCCGCCCATCCCGTAGATGCCGGGCAGCGCGGCGTTCGGGCCGGGGCCCTCACCGCAGCAGGCGTCCGCCCCGTCGGCCGAGCCGGTGTCGGCCTCGTCGAAGGTGACCACGAGCAGGCCGTCCTGCCGGAACGCGGGCGAGGCCAGGATCTTCGGGACCCAGGTGCTCAGCCACTGGTCGGCGGTGGCAAGGCCGCCGGGCCGCCCGTCGACGCACGGACTGTCGTGCGCGTCGTTGCAGAGGTTCGGCGTGATGTAGGTGAGGTTGCGCGTGGTCGCGACCGTGGACAGGTCCGAGGTCAGCTGCGACAGGTCGACGTCGTTGGCCGCGCAGGACGGCGAGTCCGTGATGCTGTGGAAGTACACGAACGGGTTGTGCCGCGCGGCGTACTGGTCCCCCGGCCGCGCCTTCTGGGTGTCGTCGGCGGCGTTCGCGGCCGGGTGCCGGCAGGGCGTGCCCATGTCCTCGAGGTAGCCGCGCCAGGTCAGTCCCTTGGCCTCGAGCTGGTCCGCGACCGTCTTCACGCCGGCCGGGTAGACGCACCCGTTGCCGACGGCCTGGTCCGGCGACGCGGTGCCGGTCTGCACGAAGTCCGTGTAGTACTGGCAGTCGCCCTGCGTCTGCGGGTTCGGGCCCTGGCCGCTGACCTGCGCCACGTAGTTGGGCAGGCTGTTGTGCGCGGTGCCGTAGTACTGCGTGAGCAGCTGGCCCTGCGCGCGCAGCGTCTTCGACAGGTACGGCGCGGGCGAGCCGGGGCCGAACGTCTCGTCGTACCCCTTGTTCTCGAGGTTCACGACGAACACGTGCTTCACCGGGGGCGGGGCGGTCGACGCGGCGCGCTTGGCGGCTGCCGTGGTCGGCGCGGCGGCGAGCACCGCGGTGACGGCGAGCGCCGCGGCGACCGTCCCCGCGCGGACGGCTCGCGACAGTGGGCGTGGCATGGGCGGTGTTCCTCCTGCGGGTCTGGGACTTCCCGGACATTTCCCCTCCTTCCCAACGACGCAGCGACCTGCGGGTGACGAACGGGTGAAGGAGCGCCGCGACACGGGTCACACCGGCGATCGACGTACGCTGGCCGCTCCCCACCGGATCGAGGACCCGATGAGCCTGCTCGACCACGCGCTGTCCGTGGTCCTGGCGGCCGTCCTCAGCAGCACCTCCGCGGTGGTCGCCCAGTCGACAGCCCAGTCAACGGTGCCGTGGACACCGCCGGCGTCCGCGCCGGACACCGGCACCCATGCACCGGGCCGCGACGTGAGCTGGCCGAACTGCCCCAAGGGGATGGGCATCCCGTCCCGGCCCTCGCAGGGCAAGCCGATGCCGCCGCCGTCGGCGCGGTTCGTGGTGGTCGGGCTCACCAACGGGCCGGCGTTCCACCCGAACCCGTGCCTGGAGGAGCAGGTCACCTACGCCCGGCTGAACCACCTGTGGGCGGCGGCGTACGCCGTGGTGACCTACCCGACCCGCGGCCAGCTGCGGAGGTACGCCGCCCAGGGGCCGCACGACGGCCGCGAACGGCTCGGCCGGCTCCGCGACACCGGCGCCGCGCAGGCCCTGCAGAACGTCGCGGCGATGCGGGCGGTCGGCCTGGACTCCCCCATCGTGTGGGTCGACGTCGAGCCGGTCAGCCCGCCGTCACCCTGGTCGGGCAGCCGGGCGGCGAACCGCGCGGTGCTCGCCGGCGCGGTCGCGGCCTACCGGCGGGCGGGGCTGCGCGTGGGGTTCTACTCGACGCCGAACATGTGGCGCGACATCGTCGGCCGGGTCCGCTACCGGTTCCCCGAGTGGCGGACCGCGGGGCTCTCCACGCGCCGGGCGGCGCTGGCGAAGTGCCGTCGCGGTGCGTTCCAGGGTGGGCCGGCGGTGCTCGCGCAGTGGTACACGGCCCGCGAGGACTTCGACCTGCTCTGCCCCGGGCGACCCGCCGACGACGTGCTCAGGGAGTACTTCACCCAGCCGTGACGCGGTGCACTCCCGGCTCGCCCGGACCACCGCTGTTCACCGTCCGGACCGCCGTGCTTCGCGCGGCGGTCCGCCGCCCGGGTCCCCGACGCGTCCATGATGAAGGCACGTCGCACCTCTCGGGAGGCCGTCATGCCCGCTCAGCCCACCCGCCGCTCCCTGCTCAAGGCCGGAGGAGCCGGCGTCACCGGCCTGGTCCTCGGCAGCGGCTCTGCCGCCCGCCCCGCCCTGGCCTCCGAGGCCCCGCCCGACCCCTTCACGCTCGGGGTGGCCTCCGGCGACCCCACCCCTGACGGGGTCCTGCTCTGGACCCGGCTCGCCCCGGCCCCGCTGACTCCCGACGGCGGGATGCCGGCACACGACGTCCGGGTGCTGTGGCAGGTGGCCACGGACGAGCGGTTCACCGACGTGGTGCGCGCCGGCTCCGTCGCGGCCACGGCGCAGTGGGCGCACTCGGTCCACGTCGAGGTGACCGGCCTGCTCCCCGACCGCGTCTACTACTACCGCTTCCGGGTCGGCACCCAGCTGAGCCCGGTCGGCCGGACCCGCACCTTCCCGGCGGTGGGGACCGCGATGCAGTCGCTGTCGTTCGCGGCGGTGTCCTGCCAGTCCTTCCCGAACGGCCGCTACGCGGCCTACCGCCATCTCGCCGCGACCGAGCTCGACCTGGTCGTCCACCTCGGCGACTACATCTACGAGGACGCCGGGTCGGCCAGCCCCGCGGCGGGCAAGGACCGTGCCCACCTGCCGTTCAAGGTGGTCACCACCCTCGAGGACTACCGGATCCGGCACGCGCAGTACCACCTCGACCCCGACCTGCAGGCCGCGCACGCCGCCGCCCCGTTCCTGTGCGTGCCCGACGACCACGAGGTCGTCAACAACATGGCCGGCGACTACGGCGCGAACGGCAACAGCACCCCCGAGGTGTTCCTCCCACGGCGGGCGGCGGCCTACCAGGCGTACTACGAGCACCTCCCACTGCGCCGGAGCGCGATGCCCAGCGGACCGTCCATGCAGCTCTACCGGCGTCTCGAGTACGGCGACCTCGCCTCACTCACCCTGCTCGACACCCGGCAGTACCGCACTCCGCAGGTCGACGGCCCGGCGTTCCAGCCCAACGGCCCCGAGGCGTACGACCCCTCCCGCACCCTGACCGGCCCGGCGCAGGAGCGTTGGCTGCTCGACGGGCTGGCCTCCTCGTCGTCGCGGTGGAACGTGGTCGCCCAGCAGGTCTACATGGCGGCCATCGACCTCGCGCCGGGACCGGGAGAGGCGTTCAACACGGACAAGTGGGACGGCTACCCGGCGGCGCGCGGCCGGATCACCCGCTTCCTGCGGGACGCCAGGCCACGCAACCCGGTCGTGCTCAGCGGCGACGTGCACGCGGCCATGGTGAACGACGTCACCGTCGACAACGCGCCGGACGGCGAGGTGGTGGCCACCGAGCTGCTCGGCAGCTCGGTGACCAGCGCGAAGGGCAACAACGCCCAGTTCGAGGCGGCACTGCCGGAGAACCCACAGGTGCGCTACTACAACGGTCGCCAGCGCGGCTACCTCTCGTGCACGGTCACGCCGGACACCTGGACGGCCGACCTCTGGTTCGTCGACGACGTCCGTCGGGCCGACTCGCCGGTGCGCCGCGGCGCGTCGTACGTCGTCCGGGACGGCGCGCTCGGGGCCCTGCCCGCCTGAACCGGCCCGGCCGGGCCATGGCGGCCTCCTCAACGCCGCTGCCACGATCGACCGGTCGGCGTGCCGCCGCCCTGGGACCCGCCTGTCCGGTCGTGCGCCGTGAGGAGGATCGGATGAGGTTCAGACGTCACAGGCTGTTCGTCCTGGCGACCACGGCGACCGCGGTCGCCGCCACCGGGGCTGCGCTGGGGGCCTTCACGCCGGCCGAGTCGGCCGTCCCGACGATCACCGTCACACCCTGGCTGACCGGTCTGAACGCGCCCCGCGGTGTCGCGTTCGACGGGAACGGCCACTTCTACGTCGCCGAGTCAGGCACCGCCGGCAGCGGCGACCACGGGCTGACCCGCACGGGCCGGGTGAAGCGGTTCACCGTCGGCTCCACGACTCCTAAGTGGACGCGGGCGTTCACGTCGCTGTACGCCCACGAGGCTCCGCCGCCCGCCCCCGCCGACGTGCTCGGTCCCGAGGGCATGAGCGCGGTCGTGAGCCGCTGCTCCGGGGCGCGCGTGCACCGTCCGGCCTGCCAGCCGCGGCTGATCATGAGCGAGTCGAACAAGGGCACGCACACCACCGACCGGCAGGTCGGCCGGCTGTACCGGCTCGACCCGGGCACGGGACGCCGTACCCTGCTCGGCAATGTCGGCGACCAGCAGTGGCGCTGGACCAAGAACCACCCCAACGTCGCCGAGCCCCAGCCCGACGCCAACCCGTACGCCGTGCTCGTGACCCGCTACCCGCACCGCGTCCGGACCTTCGTGGTCGACGCGGGCGCCAACACGCTGTCCGAGATCATGCGGGGCGGTCGCACCCGGGTGATCGCGCTGCTCCCCAACGACACGCGCAAGCACGACTCGGCGCCCACCTGCGTGGCCCGCGGCCCCGACGGGATGCTGTACGTCGGCACGCTGGACCTGATCGTCAACGACTTCGGGAACAACCCCGGGCACTCGAACGTGTGGCGGATCAACCCCAACGCCAGCTACCCGACCAAGCCGAGGAAGTGGGCGACGGGTCTGACGACCATCACCGCGTGCACCTTCGACCGGGCCGGCAACTTCTGGGCCGCGGAGATGTTCGCGCCCAACCCCTCCGGCCCGCCCGGTGACCTGGTGCGGATCCCGTTCAAGCACCCGAGGCGGGCCGTCCACCTCGGTCTCGGTCAGGTGCCGCTGCCCGGCGGCATCGCCCAAGGTCCCGGCGGGGTGCTCTACGTGAGCACCAACTCGGCCGCCCCGGGCCCGGCCGGGGCCGTCGTCCGGGTCAGGGTCCGGTAGCCCGGCCCAGCAGCGCGCGAGCCGCTCCGGCCGGTGTCGGAGCGGCTCTCGTGCGCGCGTCGGTCAGTCCCCGAGGGTGGCGCAGTGGTCGGGCACGTAGGTGACCTCCTCGCGCGGGGTGCGCTCGTAGCCGCGCGGCTTGGGGCGCGGCGGCAGATCCAGCGCCGGGGCGGGCACCTCGCCGTACGGGATGGTGGAGAGCAGGTGCGCCATCATGTTCAGCCGGGCCGCCCGCTTGTTGTCGCTCTCGACGACGTACCAGGGCGCCTCGGGGACGTCGGTGTGCACCATCATCTCGTCCTTGGCGCGGGAGTAGTCCTCCCAGCGGGTGATGGACTCGAGGTCCATCGTGGACAGCTTCCACTGCCGCATCGGGTCCTTCAGACGGGCCCGGAAGCGGCGCTGCTGCTCCTCGTCGCTGACCGAGAACCAGTACTTGCGCAGCAGGA